>DATFMH010000051.1:0-14967 GCA_035267045.1 Balneolales bacterium | reverse complement strand
GGACAGAAAAAATTGCTTCTAAAGTTTGCAAAACTGAATATAATCAGTTAATTATGCCTGAATATTGTATGAAGTTTCAATAATAGATCATTTATATCTATCCCATTTAACCACTAAATGATAAACAAGTACACAAAATTTTGGGGTTTACTTGTAGCTCTGATAATCATATCGGGCTATAGCGTATCCGCCCAGACCATTCTAACTCCTCGAACTGTTGGCATGGGCGGTGGTGGAACTGCTTTTCTAACCGGTTATTCAGCTAATTTCCTGAATCCAGCCAACCTGATGATAGCAGATCAGCGTTATAATAATGGCATTGGTTTAGGCGAGATCGCTTTATTTCTGAATAAACAACCCATAAAAAAATCTATACCGTCATACAGTTTCTTATTCGATCAGTTTACACCCCAAAACATTAACAACTACTCAATTACAAGTACGGAACATCAAAATATTCTGACTGACTGGTTTCCGGATAATACTGATTATTACAATCGTTCAGCTCGTTTCGACGCTGTTTTACTTGGTTTGAATATTCAAACCAAAAATTTTGCATTGTCATTGGCATTGCGATCACGCGGAATAAACCGAATAGCTATTAATCGCGGTTGGTATGACGATAATTTTGTTAAAAAAGGAAATTTGCGTGTTTTAAGGAGGGAACTACATCAAACAATTGCTGTGTATCATGAATTGTCACTCGGTTTTGCGGAACAGCTGCCTCTAATTAATGGATGGACCGCCCACTTAAATCGATTGTATATAGGTATAGCTCCCAAACTTATCTTTGGCGGAACGTATTTTAAAGGAGATTACAGTTCTGATTATTACAGTGGGAACTCGGGTATACAATTTCAAAATGTTCGAAATTTCAGCAGTTTCAGCACCGGTCCTTTGAGTAATGACATAGGTCATTATAATAATTCAACCAATCAATATGCATTCCCTTACAATGGGTTAACCTATAAGGATGCTTTACAGCCAACAGGTTTGGGAGCCGGACTTGATCTCGGATTAACCTATATCATAAGCATCGGTAATGATGCATCATTATTAAGAGAGAAAAATTCCGGTCCATTGAAAAAATCTTTCCGATTAAGCGCCTCTTTAACAGATATCGGCTTCATCAGATATAAAAAGAATATTAAATCTTATCAGGTCACTAACGATACTTTGGTGGTCAACAATATTCCGGGAAACGCTAAAACTGATTTTATAGGATCTCCGGGCTCTTTTTCCCGCTTTATCTCCAATGATGATCCGAATGGTTTCACTTATAACAATAATAATAAAACTCAGTCTGCAAGCAGAGACATAGCTCTTCCTGCCGCATTACACATTGGATCAGCACTGCAACTGAACTGGTGGATGGCAACTGTGGATTTCACATACGGGTTAAACAAAAATGCATTCAATTCAAAATACCTGATTACCAATATTGGTGGTGAATTGCGCCTTATACCCTACTTACCGTTGCGTGCAGGCATTCAATTACAAAAGAAACAAAATCCGATCTTTGATATCGGCGCAGCTATAGACACACCCCATTTTGAAATATCCACCGGTTTAGAAATAAACACTCCGGGACTCAAGCATAACACATTTATACTCGGTTCCGCTGTAACAGCTTTTCATATTAGGTTTTAAGATCTTATACGTTATTTTCCTGTAAAATTCGGCTCTCTTTTTTCAATAAAAGCTTTGATACCTTCCTCATGATCTTTCGTATTGGCGGCAATTTCCTGGAAATCCTTCTCCATTTCTAATGCATCCGATAAGCTCATGTCTTCTATCCTGTTTGCCATATGCTTTATCAAACCTACTGTAACTGGTGGCATTCCCAAAAATGCTTCGGCTGTATTTCTTGTCTCTTTCATAAGTTTCCCGAATGGAACAACTTTATTTACCATACCGTATTGTTTTGCTTCGTCACTGGAAATCATTCGGGCAAGTGCTGCCGCTTCAAATGCCCGGTATTTACCCATTCTTCTCACGAGAAAAGTCATGACACCGGAATCCGGAACCAATCCTATTCTGGCAAAAGCAGGATAGAAATAAGCATCTTCCGCCATGATCAGATAATCGCAGGCAAGGGCAAGACCGATTCCTGCTCCAACGACAGCACCATTTATAGAAGCAATGACCGGTTTTTTAATTCCCATAATCATCTTGATCATAGATTGATAGTATTTCTCCAAATATTCTGCATATACTTCAGTATGACCAATATTTGGATCCTTCAAATCCGCACCTGAACAAAAAGCCTGATCTCCCGAACCTGTCAGCACAATTACATTTATAGCCTCATCAGAAGCAATTTTATTAAAATGATTCATGAGTTGCTGAATTACAGCGTCGTTTATTGCATTCATTCGATCGGGTCTATTGATGGTTAAGAAAGCTATTCCCGAACCCACAGTATATTTGACAATATTCTCATTCTCCTGGCTTCTCATAATTATCACTATTGATAAAATGTTTTCAGTATTTTTTTAGTTTGCACCAACAAACGATACAATAAGGTTACACAAATACTCATTCCGGAACCGGTTTCCCAATAATTAATGTTAACTCTTTTATTATTTTTACGTATCCTTATTTATAACATATCAATTACTGACAATATAAATGGATTTTTGAATCCGGCATGATTTTAGAGTTTGTATAGAACAAAATAGATGTTATTGACGTTTATTTACTATTAGCGTTAAATTGCCAAATAACGGATGCTTACAATGTTAATTTATTTTAATAGAACATTACACAAACTTCTAAGAACACTAAAAGAGAGACTGTTCCCCACACCACAACCCAAACCGGTTCCGGTACGCAAAGAACGTAGAAATTCATTACCTCCACAAATGAGATAATCCAGACCTTGCACTTTCATGGTATCTGATAAGAAACCATGAGATCGTATTATTATGACCTAATGTCATGATACCTACTGGTCGATGATAAATTGCCATGAATCCTCTTAGGATTATGACTAATTGGTAGAGGTTTCAAAAATGGCTCTTTATTTGATACGTAAATAAAAGAAATTATAAAAAGGTATTGAAAACAGTCTATAGATTATGAGTAGCAATTTAAAGTTTAATGATATTTTTGATTTGTCCGATGAAGGTTTTGAAGACTTCGAACAGGCTATTCCCCTGCTTTCTGAAGAGGAAGAAAAAAAATTAACCGAATCGGAAATACCAGAAAACATTCCTATTCTGCCATTAAAAAACACCGTTCTATTCCCGGGCGTGGTTATACCAATTACGGTTGGCAGGGATAAATCATTAGCCCTGGTTAAGCAGGCTTATGAAAATGACAAGATCATTGGTGTTGTAGCCCAAAAGGATGAAAATATAGAAGATCCGTCTGCTAAAGACATTTACCAGATTGGGACAGTAGCTCAGATACTCAAACTTATTAAAATGCCCGATGGAAGTAAAAGTATCGTAATACAAGGAAAAAGTGTTTTTAAGATAACGGGTTTAACACAGACGGATCCCTATTTTACTGCTGATGTTGAGCCCTTTAAAAACATCCAGGATATGTCGGGATTAGAATTGGATGCCGCTCTTCGCTCGGTTAAAGAAACGGCTACACAAATAGTCAGCCTCTCTCCTAATATTCCATCAGAAGCATCAATCGCCATTAATAATATCAGCAGTCCCACTTTCCTGTTAAATTTTATCTCATCAAACCTGAATGTCTCTATTGCCGAGAAGCAGGAAATACTGGAGACGCAAGAATTTTCCGATCGCATGAATAAAGTGATCGAATATCTGAATAAGGAATTACAGGTATTGAATTTAAGTGAAGAGATCCGTTCTAAAGTCAAAACGGATATCGATGAACAACAGCGTGATTTTTATCTGAGACAACAACTTAAGGCAATTCAAGAAGCACTTGGTGAGGATTCCGAAAAAGACGAAGTGGAAAAATTACGCAACAGGGCAAGTGAAGACCGGTATCCGGATAATATTAAGGAAGAGTTAAATAAGCAGATAGACCGCCTTGAGCGAACACCTTCATCTGCACCCAATTACAGCGTGATATTAAATTACGTTGAATGGATTCTCGATTTACCATGGCATAAATATTCCACTGATAAACTGGATTTAAAACGGGCCAGGAAAATACTTAATGAGGATCATTACGGACTTGAAAAAGTAAAAAAACGGATCATTGAATACCTGGCCGTGTTAAAACTCAAAAAGGATATGAAAGCCCCTATCCTGTGCTTTTACGGACCTCCCGGAACCGGTAAGACCTCGCTCGGCCGTTCCATTGCAAGAGCCTTAAACAGAGAATTTGTCCGGTTTAGTTTGGGCGGCTTGCATGATGAAGCTGAGATACGGGGCCACCGGAGAACGTATATCGGAGCATTACCGGGACGTATCATACAGAACATAAAAAAAGCGGGCACTTCAAACCCGGTTATGATGCTCGATGAGATTGATAAAGTTGGATCCGATTTCCGGGGTGATCCGACATCTGCCCTGCTTGAGGTTTTGGATCCTGAACAAAACAATTCTTTTTATGACAATTACCTGGAACTTGAATATGATCTGTCGAAGGTGCTTTTTATCGCAACGGCAAATACACTCGATACTATTCCAGCTCCGCTGCGCGATCGTATGGAAATTATCCGCATTAACGGTTATACCCAGGAAGAAAAACAACAAATCGCTAAAAAATATCTGGTGCCAAAGCAAATTGAAGAAAATGGCCTTACCAAAAATAAGATAAGAATTAGCCACAAGGCACTAAAAAAAGTCATCGATGGTTACACCCGTGAATCAGGAGTACGTAACCTGGAACGTGAAATAGGCGGTTTGGCGCGTGGTGTAGCCAGCAGGATCGCTCTTGATGAAATAAAAAAAGCAAGAATAGGCGTCAATGAGGTTGAGAAATATCTTGGTAAACAAAAATTCTTTTCCGAAATAGCAGAACGAACAACCGTACCTGGTGTTTCTACAGGATTGGCCTGGACTCCAGTCGGTGGTTCCATATTGTTTATTGAAGCAAGTGTATCGCCCGGTAACGGTAAACTGCATATCACCGGTCAGTTAGGTGATGTAATGAAAGAATCGGCAGTACTGGCACTTTCATATCTCAAAGCTGATGCCGACAAACTGGGAATACCCAAAACGGCTTTTACCGATTGGGATCTCCATATACACGTACCTGCCGGAGCTATACCCAAAGATGGACCATCAGCAGGTGTTTCAATACTCTCGGCTATAGCCTCCATTTTCACACAAAGAAAAGTCAGGAATACCCTGGCCATGACCGGTGAGATCACATTACGGGGCTTGATATTGCCGGTTGGCGGTATAAAAGAAAAAGTATTGGCTGCCAAACGAGCCGGTATTAGAAAAGTACTGCTGCCCAGGAAAAATGAAGGGGATGTGGAAGAAATCGAAAAGGATATCATTAAAGGCCTCGAAGTTGGATACCTGGAGAGAATTGACAAACTACTGGACGAGGTTCTTGAAAAAGAGCCTGTCGAAGATCCTGCTAAAAAGTTTGTCAAAACCGATCAAAAGAGTAAAGAATCGACAACAAAGAACAAAGAACAGAATGCAATTACTTCAGAAAAAGACACTGTAGTTATCGATTAACAAGTTGTCACGATAAAATTATTAAGCCCGGTTAACTGCCGGGCTTTTTTTTATGGCATAAAATAAAACCGGCTACATGAATTTATTTGTGAAAAATTCACCTTGCTTCAAACCATCAACAACGGAACATTAAGCGTTTGTATCTTGATGTTGTTGTTCTTAACTATGGTGGGCAGTATTTTATAATAACCATTAATAAAATCATGACTATTGGCTAAGCAAGGAAGAGTAATAAAATCCACAGGCAGTTGGTACCAGGTTGCTTTGGAATCGGGTGGCCATATCAATGCCCGTATACCGGGCAAATTCCGTTTAAATAAAAAGGAGCAAACCAACCCGCTTGCTGTTGGTGATCTTGTGGAAATTGAGGAAGTCGAAGATGGTACAGGTATTATAACTTCCATTAAGGATCGTTTCAATAAGATTACAAGAAAAGCAACACACGGCAGACGAGGAGAACACATAATTGCCGCTAATATCGATCAGGCTTTTGTTATCCAATCTATACGAAATCCGATTTATAAAACAGGTTTCATCGATCGTTTTTTAGTAACCTGTGAAGCGTACGAAATCCCTCCTTTTATCGTGATCAATAAAATGGATCTGGCAAAATCAAATGATTTGGAAAAACTGAAAAAAGTCCAGGAAATATACGAATCACTGGAATATCCATTCCTGACCTGCAGTATCAAAGATAAAAAATCGATAGACGTTATTGCTGACTTGCTAAAAGACAAGATTTCATTATTTATTGGACCGTCCGGTGTTGGAAAAACAAGTATACTGAATGCTATTGATCCGGAAATGGACCGGGCTGTGGATTTGGTTTCCGAGTATTCAAAGAAAGGAAAACACACTACAACTTTCGCAGAATTAGTTCCACTGCATTTTGGCGGTTACCTCGTAGATACACCCGGTATAAGGGAATTTGGGTTAGTAAATATTGAACCGCGCGAGGTGGCTCTGCTTTTCCCTGAAATAGAAGAAAAACAACATGATTGTAAATTCTACAATTGTACTCACATTCATGAACCGGGGTGTGCCGTAAAAGAAGCTGTTAAAAATGGTGAAATAGCTGAAAGCCGGTATAAGTCTTATAAAAACATGATATTTTCTCTTGAATAGTAACCGGTATTCGTATTAAATGCATTTGTTTGTTTCGAAACTTTAACTAATATTTATTTTGTTTCGGTAATACCTATTAAACCGTTTATGAGTAATTAATTAACATATTCGGTTTTCCATAACATATAATCATAACATACGGCAATATTAATCCGGTTTTATTAATAAAGGATTTATTATGAAATTATTTTTACGTAACGCTTTCAAATCTATAATACTATTTGCATTGTTGGCGTTGGTAGCAGTTAACGTTTCATATGCTCAATTGAACAACGTTGGAAAATTAATTGCCTCAGGGAAAGCAGATGCTAATATCCTGGCAAAAGAATATCTGAGTCCCGTCGGAAAAGGATTTGGAGCCGGACTCAATACGGGTTGGTTCACAACTGCCAAACCTCATAAAAAATTAGGTTTTGATGTAACCGTTAGTGGTGGTCTGGCGTTCGTACCTACAACCGATCAAAGTTTCGATGCTGCTAAATTAAACCTTCAACGTTTACAGTACGACACGAATAGTCCCGAAATGTCACCTACGCTGGCTGGTGCCAAACAATCGGGTTCTACATTTAATATTGTTGATCAGGGATATAATTTAGGCAGCGTAACCATGCCAAAAGGTACCGGTTATAGCTTTGTTCCCAGTCCCATGTTTAAAGTTGGTATCGGTTTAATTCATGATACTGAAATCATGATTCGTTATCTGCCTCAGGTAAACATAAAAAATTACGGTAAAATGAATCTATATGGATTCGGTATTAAACATGGTCTCAATCAATGGATACCGGGTGGAAAACTTTTACCGGTTAATTTATCTGTTATGTTTGGTTACACCGATTTCAAAGCCAGCTCAGATTTATCCGTAAATCCACAGACAGACGCTAATACTTCAAATCAATATGATGGCTCAACATGGCAGGGGCAACAGGTAAAAACTGAAACCAAAGCGTATACAGTAAATGCCCTGGTAGGTAAATCATTACCCATAATTGCCGTTTACGCCGGTGTAGGTATAGAAAGTTCCAAAATGACTGTTGCCACACCTGGTAATTATCCTATAACTGTTCCTGACCCCACCCAGACAAATCCCAATCATAAGAAAATTGATAAATTAAGCGATCCTGTCGATATCAATATAAAGGGAGCAAATACATTCCACGCTATTGTCGGAGCACGTTTGCGTTTTTTAATTTTTAGCTTATCGGCCAGTTACACCATGGCCAATTATTCAATTGCCAACGTCGGTGTTGGAATAAGCTTCAGATAAACTATTTTTGTTATCATTGAATAATTAATTTCAATTATCTAACAATGTCTATCCTTAACGAGGCAACACCTCGTTAAGGATTCTTCTAATACTGGTAACTGGTTACTGTTTACTGTTTTAATGTGCATCCAGCCAGTTATCAGCTATACCCATCTCTACTTTTAGAGGTACACCGATATCCATCGCCGATTCCATCATTTCCCTGATAACATCAGGTATCGTATCCAGTTCATCTTCATGTACCTCAAATAGTAACTCATCATGAACCTGAATGATCATTCGGGTCTTTCTATTTTCATTCCGAAGCCTGTTCTCGATATTAATCATGGCTATCTTGATAAGATCGGCGGCTGTACCCTGTATAGGCATATTGATAGCCGTACGTTCGGCAAAACCCCTAATATTGGCATTGGGTGAATTAATTTCATTTATATATCTGCGGCGGCCGGTCAATGTTTTGACAAAACCATTCGAACGAGCTTCCTCGATTGTATTTTTTATGTAGGTCTTTATAGCCGGGAAGCGATCGAAATAGGCGTCAATTATAGCCTTTCCCTCATGATTTTCCATTCCCAGCCGCTGTGCCAACCCATAGGCACTCACGCCGTACGGGATACCAAAATTGACTTCTTTAGCTTTACGTCGCTGTTCTGGTGTTACTTCGTCTATTGATTCCAGGCTGAATATCTCTTTGGCTGTACGAGAGTGTATGTCTTCATCCTCAATAAAAGCCTGCTTCATGGCTTCGTCATCAGCAATTGCGGCAATAATGCGCAATTCCACCTGAGAATAATCAAGAGAAAGAATCTTATACCCTTCCCTGGCTGTGAATGCTTTACGGATTTCACGTCCCTGTTCTGTTCGTATGGGGATATTCTGAAGATTGGGATTCGATGACGAAAGACGTCCGGTTGCCGCTACACTTTGATTAAAACTGGTGTGTACCCTGCCGGTCTCCGGGTTAACCAGTTTTGGCATGGCATCCACGTAGGTCGATTTTAATTTACTCAACGCCCGATAATCCAATACCAGCTTAGGTATTTCATATTTATCGGCTAATCCGGATAATACCCGTTCTGAAGTGGAAAACTGACCGGTACGTGTTTTCTTTTTTGATGGTATCTTGAGTTTCTTAAATAAGATATCTCCTAATTGCTGTGGAGAATTTATATTGAATTCATGTCCCGACTTCTTGTAAATCTGTTGTTCTAATTCTTTTATTTTCTCACCCAATTCCCTGGAATATTGATCCAACATACCGGTATCAAGCTGTACCCCTCTCATTTCCATGGCCGCCAGTACTTTTGTCAATGGAAATTCGATATCATTGGCTACCGTTTCGAGTTCATCTTTTTGCAATTCATCTTTTAAAACCTGATACAGTCGAAGCGTAATATCAGCGTCTTCACAGGAATAGGCAGAAACTTCTTCGGCAGGAATATCCGCCATCGACTTTTGATTTTTACCCTTACCAATTAGTGTGGTTATAGATACGGGATCGTAATTAAGATATTTGCGTGACAAGGCGTCCATGTTTAACGCCTGACTCGAATCAATCAAATAGGCTGCCAACATCGTATCAAATACCGGCCCTTTTATTTCGAGGCCGTATTTTTTTAGCATGATGTAATCATATTTATAATTTTGGGCTACTTTGAGGGCTTTAGTTTCAAATAGTGGGCGTATCATATCTATAACATCAGCACATTGTAAACCGCCTTCAACATCAACAGGTATGTAATAAGCTTCCTCTGGTTTTGCTGATAAAGCAATACCTACAATATCTGCTGTAATGGGATCCGTTCCGGTCGTTTCGGTATCAAAACAAATAACAGGCTCATTTTTCAGATTTCCGACCAGTTTTTTTACTTCCCCAACGGAACTTACCAGATGATAATCAACGTTATCCGGATCATATGTATCCCAACCTGTTTCTGCTGTAACATCACCATCCTCATCTTCAAACAGTGAATATTGGCCATTCCCATTCTGATTAGATGAGACACTCTTGTTATTTTGTCGTAAAAACCGTTCGATAATTGATCGAAAACCCATTCTTTTAAAAAATTCCACAACAGCATCTTTATCAGGGCCTTTCCATAAAAGTGATCTCCATTTTTCCGTATCCGGTACATCCGTAATGATGGTGATCATCTTCTTTGATAAACGAGCCTGTTCGGCATTTTGAGTCAATCCTTCCCGTACCCTTTTCGACTTAATTCCCGGTGCCGCTTCAATAGCCGCTTCAACAGAACCATATTCATTAATGATTTTTGGCGCTCCTTTTTTACCGATACCAGGAACACCCGGAATATTATCAGAAGTGTCGCCTATAAGAGCCAATACATCGATTACTTTCTCAGGTGGTACCCCAAAATATTTTTTCACGCCATCGATGTCTATAATATCAAACCCCTTTGTATGATTAAGTGGCTTGTACATCTTGACGTTCTCTGTCACTAATTGCATAAAATCCTTATCAGGCGTAACAAGAAAAACATCGACATCTTCTCCACTTGCTTCATAAGCAATCGTACCGATTATATCGTCGGCTTCATATCCATCCTGCTCAAGATTTTTAATTTTGAACCGCTCAATCATATCTTTGATTAACGGGATTCCCGTCTTTAAATCTTCCGGTTGAGGCGGTCTGTTAGCCTTATACTGTTCGTCCAATTCATGGCGAAAAGTTGGCGCCGCAGTATCCCAAACAACAGCTATATGCGTCGGCTTTTCCTTTTCTATTAATTGAACAAGTGTTTGTGCAAATCCGTATATAGGCCCGGTAGGAATACCCTCCGAATTCCTTAAATTACTGTTAATAAATGCGAAATGGGCTCTGTAAGCCAGTGCCATGCCGTCTAATAAAAAGAGTCTGTCTTTGGACATCGGGTAATTGTATTATACTTTTGTCGATTATTTGCTTTGGTTTTAACCACTAAATAAATGTAATATGTAAAATCTTGTGGTTGAAGCTAAACTTTTTACGAGATTTATCGAATACTACATATAAAGATTATTCATAACATGTGAAAATTACATGAGTCTAAAGAACGAAACACGAGAAGCATTTCAAAGCACAAAATCATTTTACCGGGAATATACCGAAGGTATGACCCGGCAACGTCTTGGACGTGACTTTCACGCCGATTCAACAAGATTGATTAAACTGTATAAAGAAGCAGTCGGTGAAGAAGAGTTAGCTGAAGAAGGCCATAAAGTTGGCCCGCATATTAAAGTTATGCGCTTATTCAACGCATTAAGTAAGCGTTTAAATCCAACAAGACGACTCATTTTTGGCGGCTCCGTCTTTGGCTTCATTCTGCATTATTTCAGTACCGGCTTCTTGGCAATGGCACTCTTACCCTTGTCTTTTGCCGGCATCCTCATGGTACTTTTACTTGAGTTGCTGGAAAAGATTGATGTAAAAAAAGAAATTGACCTGGCCAGAGAAATACAGCTCAGTCTTTTACCGCCCTCCGAAATAAAAGAGGACAGTATGAATATTGCATCATTTGCCAATACGGCTAAAGAAGTAGGTGGTGATTACGTCGATGTTATTAAAACAGGCGATGGAACATACGTCATAATTGCCGACGTATCCGGCAAAGGATTGACAGCCGCTCTTTATATGGTTCGTATTCAGGCTATGGTTCACCTCATCATCAATCAATCAAAATCCTCACCTAAAGAGCTCCTGCTTGAACTAAACAATCATATTAAATCCGGAAAACGTGATAAAACATTCGTTACGGCTTGTGTCGCTTATTTCCCCAACGGAAAAGATCATTTTGTATTTACCCGTGCAGGACATAATGCACCAATACTGTTCAATAAAGAAAAAGATACCACACTCACTTTACGAACTCCGGGCCTGGCATTGGGTATGACTAATTCTTCCCAGCTGGAACATTATCTAAAAGAAACGAATATTGAATTTAAAGCAGGCGATAGTCTCGTCCTATATACCGACGGACTCACTGAAGCACGTGATATAAGCGGCCGTGAATATGGTATCAGCCGCCTTCAATCATTAATAGACATCTACGGAGAACTGGATTCAAAAACCTTAATCGGTAAAATTCAAACATCCCTCGAAACCTTTATCGGTGAAGAGCGACAGATAGATGATATTACATTCACCTGTATTCATAAGGGCTGAAGAAACGAAACGGTTAGCTGTTAACACTAAAACAAAAGAGGTGTTAATTACAAATCAGTATTTAGTCGATCTTTAAAAAGGATATAACTAAATGTCTTTATTGAAGTTATGATTTATCATAACTGGATAAATTGCAGGGAATTTCTTATGATAAAAAGAAATCTTGCAAATTATGAAAGGTACGAGCCCCCATTCAAAACCAACGCGATGCTTTCCAACCCTTATTTACAGACTTTCTGAATCTTCACCACGGACTATTTGTTCTGGCCAATAAAATTCCCTGGAAACATATCGAAGATCAAAATGCGAATCTTTATGCTTCGGAGGGACAACCAGCCAAACCCATTCGTCTGATGGCCGGACTGCTTCTGCTCAAACGCTTGTATAACCTGGGCGATGTGACGGTGATCACTGAATGGCTGAGTAACCCCTACTATCAATACTTTTGTGGAGAAGCCTATTTCCAGTGGCGCCCGGATTATCGTCTCCGGACAGCACTACCCCAAAGAGGAAGCCAAGCGACGTCAACTGCGTCGCAGGTGTCGTAACCGGGCGGGAAAAGAGCCGGTGATTGGTCATATTATATCGGATTGCCGTATGCAACGAAATTATTTATCGGGCGAAGAAGTACTGATAACATCGGGCATTCACCAGAAATTTGTCATGACTGGTGGAGTAATGTCCTGGCATGATTTAGCTCTTCATCTGATTGCACGGTATGTCGATCCTATGGCTGCACAGACCGTAGCCCGGTTTCTGATGCTGCAATGGCATGCCGAAGGTCAAGCGCCATATATTACATTTTCACCAAAGCTGAATCACAATGACGCTCTCATTCTTAGTCTTCAAAAATGGCTTCACAATCATTTCACGGAAATAAATATTATTGAAAAAATTATAAAACGATCAGGTCTTGCCAGACGCACTATTGAACGACGTTTCCGGGAAGCGACGGGATACTCACCTCTTTCATATATACAGAATTTAAGGATCGCTGAAGCCAGAAGCATGTTGGAACAAACGAATCAGGCTATCGAAAAAATTAGCTTTAATGTAGGTTATGAAAATACAGCATTCTTCCGTCGTCTCTTTAAGCGGATTACTCGACTCACACCCGGTGCCTATCGCCGAAAATTTCAAATAGCAATGAGCAATGAGTCGAAGCTTTCAGCGATCAGCAACTGGTAAATGAAGATGACGGCGGAGTGATGAATACTTACAGCTGTAATTCTAACATTTAAACATCTCTTGCAACCTAAATAATTGTGAACCCGTATAAAGGTTCAAATTAGTTTTTATATTCCATTCATCAAGAGAGAGGGAATGCCGGTGCCTGGAGGCCGGCATTTCATTAAATTAGTTTTTTTTATATGGAAACATTGTCATCAAGAGTTAGAAATATTTTTCTGTTTCTGATTGTGTTATTGGTAATCGAATTTGCGCCGAGAATAGGATCACTGGTCGCTTTTCATTATCAGCAATGGTTAGTATTTATAGATCCTGAACAGACATTTTCCTGGGAGGTCATCCATCATGTCGTACAACTGTTGATCCCTCTTGCTATCATGATTCTTTGGCCCGGTCGATCGATGAGGGATTGGGGTTTCAGGTTGGGTGATTCGCGCACGGGATGGAAATGGGTATTCTGGTTCACCGTGATATGGTTCGGGATCTATTTCGTTATTACCATTCCTTATATCATTCAACATATCGTTCCCAAAGTCTATTATGATGTGACGAATCCTCGAAATTTATTGGGAGAGTTGAGTTTTCGTGCTTTTATAGTGGGAATATCCGAAGAAACACTTTTCCGGGCATTCCCGATCACCATTCTGATCGTTTTCCTGAACCGCCGCTACAAAATTTTCCACTTCTCGATATCGCAAGCAGGCATTATAGCCGCAATCCTTTTTGCTTATGCTCATATCGGTTACCAAATACAACCGTTAGAGATCACCCACCTCAACATCCCACAATTATTCACTGCCGCCGGAATGGGACTGCTCTATGCCATCGTCTTTGAAGAAACCAAAAGCATTCTATATCCAATCCTTATACACAGCATTTCGGATGTGATACCGGTATTGGGGATATATGCGCTCTCGGTGATAAATAGATGAGGAGAGAAGAGAACGTGGATGACACGGTTGATGCTGATTTTTACGGATTTTATTTAACCAGAGGGCACAGAGATATTTCATTTCCTCGTTTTCCTCGTTCCCAAAGTCTCTTTGGGAACGCCCACCCCGGAAGCTCTGCTTCCTGAAAAATCAGTGTAGTATACCTTTAATGATTGCGTTAAACGAAAAAGTTGATTATTAGAAAAAAAGAATGGTTGGATCGGGAAAAAGAATGGTTGAAAAAAGGTACATTTGAAACGGAGTACCCGGGCTTGCATTCCCAACGGGGATGTTGGGAACGAGGGGGAAATAAGTATTTAGAAATATTGAATATCAACTGCTATGAATTACATACCTTCGTCATCTCAGCTCGTTCTTGTAGCATTGATATCTTCAAAGCATTTTTGTGCTGCATCCGCCATTTTCTCAGGTGTCAACCCGAATTCACGATAAATGGTTTTATATGGCGCGGATGCTCCAAAATGATTGATGCCAATTACGGCACCCTCACATCCAACCCATTTTTCCCAACCATGAGGTGAACCGGCTTCAATGGAAACACGTGCGCGAACATTAGGCAGTAATACGGAATCTTTATAGGACTTATCCTGCTTTTCAAATATCTCCCAGCTCGGCATGCTTACGACTCGTGCATCCAGCCCTTTCTCAGCC
>DATFMH010000050.1:0-8710 GCA_035267045.1 Balneolales bacterium | reverse complement strand
GATGTCAGGTTGAGTTCCGCCGCCGTAGTTGGTGGCCTTGATACCGGACTGAGCAGCAGGCTGCACATCATTGTTGAAGCTGTGAGAGACGCTGGCTTTGGAAGAGCTGCCCGGGGCGGTCATGTTGGTACCGGCGATATTTCCGCAGGCGGTGGTCATAACCAGGGCGATGATAACAGCGAATAATGTTGTGATCTTACGGGTGATGTTTTTAGATGATGTCTTCATTTTAATCTCCAAATATTTTTATTATTTATTTCATTTAAATTGTAAAATTTATTGAATATATCTATCCACGATATAAGAGATGTTTACTATATCTTTGTTACAATATTTTTTTGAAATTTTTGATTTTTTTTTACAATACAGTACATATTTTTCATTATAAATATCATGTAAGTATATGTATTTTAAAGATATACTTGCATAAATACAGTTATTATTATGAGATAATCAAGTTTATTTATATAAAATTAGAGTTTTCAATTTCATTAAGTTTGTTATATTGGCAGCATAATAATAGACGAACTCCACAAATTTAGAAGCTGAGAATACAAAAAGGAAAGTTAAAAGAGGAATTAAATTGGCTAAATCTTCAGTGGACTATTCCGACCTGGTCATTGCCATTCAGAATGATGACCAGCAAAAAGTGGATGAATTAATAAAGGAGGTTATTCCTCGGTTAATAAGTTATCTCGTAGTGACTATGAGAGCCGATGAATATAATGCGGAGGAGTGTGTCTACCAGTCATTTATAGAGGTATTCCAAAAAGTAAAAGAGGGTAAGATCAAGAATGAAAACTATATATATAGTTATCTGATAAAATCAGCCCGTCATGAATACTTGAAATACCTGAAAAGAAATCATCGGTTTTACGGGGATGAAAGCGAAGTCATTCATTTGGCCGAACCTGCCGAACAAATTGAGAATTTATTAGATGATGAACGCCAACGGATATTAAAAGAATGTCTTAAAGAACTAAAAAAGAAATCCAGGACATTTATTGAGTATTTTATAGATAAACCTGATGCTACGAATGAAGAAGCCAGCGAAGAGTTCAATATTTCTAATGGCAATGTTCGAACCAAGAAGTCCAGAATTCTTACTATTATGCATGATTGTTATCAAAGGAAGTCGAACAGTTAATTTATTGCAGCTCCCATCGTATTTCCCACACTATTATAAAAGTTCGCAACTGCGAATTCCTATCTGAATTGTACTATTAATAATCGCTCATAAAAGTATGTAGTTGCAAAAACGAATAAAAACCTACATAATAAGAAATGGTGTCGCTTCCAGCAGTTAAACAATTATTTGTAAGCGTCCATTTTTAAAATTGGTTATTAAAGACAGATTAATCTGGTAACATAAAAAAGGTATTATTATGTGGCTTAATATTGATTCGTTTGAAGAGTATAAAGAAGTATACCAACAAAGCATTGATGATCCGGAGGCTTTCTGGGACCATGAAGCCGGCACTTTTTACTGGCGAAAACATTGGGATAAAGTGTTGAGCGGTGACTTCAATGATGATGTAAGAATTAAGTGGTTTGAAGGTGGAAAGCTCAATATTACGGAAAACTGTCTTGACAGGCACCTTAACACTATGGGGAATAAAACGGCATTTATTTTTGAACCTAACCATCCGGATTCTTTTCGAAGAACTATTTCGTATCGTCAACTGCATGATGATGTATGCCGTTTTGCAAATGTATTGGAAGAGCAAGGTATTAAAAAAGGCGACAGAGTTGTCATCTATATGGCCATGACACCTGAACTGGTAATAGCAGTATTGGCCTGTGCGCGTATTGGAGCTGTACATTCCGTAGTATTTGCCGGATTTTCAGCAAATTCCCTTGCTGAAAGGATACAGGATTGTGGAGCGAAAATGCTCATTTGTAATGATGGCGGTCGTCGTGGTGAAAAGGATATTCCGCTTAAAGATATAGCAGATGAGGCATTGGAATCTTGTGACACGGTTGATAAAGTTATTGTTTGCCGGCGTACCAATAGGGATATCAATATTGTTGAGGGACGTGATCTTTGGTGGCATATGCTTATCAGAAATGCTTCAAAAGAGCATAAGGCTGTTGAAATGGATTCTGAAGACCCGCTTTTTATTCTATATACCTCCGGATCCACCGGTAAACCTAAAGGGGTGGTCCACACCGTTGGCGGGTATATGGTTTATACGAGTTACAGTTTCCGGAATGTGTTTCAGGTTCGGGAAAATGATATTTACTGGTGTACTGCGGATGTCGGATGGATCACCGGACACTCCTATATAGTATATGGGCCATTGTTAAACGGAGCAACAGGAATCATTTTTGAAGGAACACCCAACTATCCTGATCCCGGCCGTTTTTGGGAAGTGGTTGAGAAATATAATGTTACACATTTTTATACGGCACCTACTGCAATCAGGGCCCTGATGAAGGAAAGCCTGGATTATGTAACCCGGTATGATCTTAGTTCCCTCAAAGTACTGGGTACTGTTGGAGAACCGATTAATGAAGAGGCCTGGCACTGGTACCACGATAATATCGGCAGGGGTAAAGCACCGATCGTTGATACCTGGTGGCAGACAGAAACAGGTGGCATCATGATATCACCTCTTGCAGGTATTACACCAACCAAACCAGGATATGCAACGCTTCCGTTACCAGGAGTTCAACCGGTATTGGTTGATGATAATGGTAACGAGATTCGTGGCAATGGTGTTCAGGGTAATTTGTGTATTACCTATCCATGGCCTTCTATGGCCAGGACTATTTATGGTGATCATGATCGGTTCAATAAGACCTATTTTTCAAAGTTTAAAGGAAAATATTTTACCGGTGACGGTTGTCGAAGAGACGAAGATGGTTATTATCGTATTACCGGACGTGTGGACGATGTTTTGAACGTCTCCGGACACCGGCTGGGCACGGCTGAAATTGAAAATGCCATTGATGAACACCCTAATATTGTTGAAACAGCAGTTGTTGGATATCCACATGATATCAAAGGGGAAGGAATATATGCCTATATTATTTGTGATGAACCACCTCACGATGCAAATGATTTTAAGAAGGAAATCAATAATCTGGTAACAAAAATTATTGGTCCTATTGCTAAACCTGATAAAATTCAAATTGTTCCGGGGTTACCAAAAACAAGATCAGGTAAGATCATGAGGCGCATATTGAGGAACATTGCTGCCGGACAAGAATCGGAAATGGGAGATATTTCAACATTGCTTGATGAGTCGGTAGTTGAAGAAATAAGTGATGGAAAGGCTTATTAAAAAAAACATTTATTAACGTCATTTACCAAGATAAAAAAGCCGGTATATCGTAACCGGCTTTTTTATTCAGGGGATAAAGTTTCCTATAAATAATACAAGCATGCTAATAATAATCAAACTCAGTCGAAAACGTGTACGGGTCAATATTGGATGAAATAAGAAACCATATGTTAATCGGTGGCTTAGCAACCATTTGTAGTAGTGATTTCGATGTAGATTACCTAGCGACATAGTAACATACCCATGCAATATGGTTAGCATAAAGGATAGGGCGAATAATAAGGCACCCGGTAAAATTAAAATCTCCGGAATCATTAGTATCTTGCCAAATTCATAATATGGCCAGGCAAAAAGACCTAATATTGGCAGCCATATCAGCCATGTAATCCAATAGATACGTTTATAATTTTTTTCCGATAATTCAGATTGTTGCATTAGAAATAATGATTCACCATGAGTGGCAGAATAGTAATTTTGGATATCATGATTATACTAATTTTAATATCAAAGTCCTTTGAATCATTGTCAATGACAATGAGTTTTTATTGCCCAACATTGCGTTTATAAATGTATAACGTACTCTCTGCCTGGTAGTTTTTTGATTTTAATCATTTATAGATAGAAATAAAAGATGCAGCTGATTTGAGTGAAATACTCTTAATGTAACAGAGTTGTTATCATTGAATAGATGCTCAGATTATTAAATTTGACTGGCGATAAGCATATCGATATCCCTGAAGGGTAAATCGAACATTTTGGATAGATTTTTTTGGGTAATATGACCTTTATAACTGTATACACCCTGTCTAAGTGTTGAATTAGCCCAAAGTGCTTTATTGATGCTTCCCGCGTCACCTATTTCGAGCAGAAAGGAACCGATGACATTATTGAGTGCATAGGTAGCCGTCCTCGCCACACTGGATGGAATATTGGGAACACAGAAGTGAAGTACGCCATGCTTAACGAATACAGGATTGGAATGAGTTGTTGGTTCACTTGTAGCCACACAACCACCCTGGTCGATAACGGTGTCAACTATAACACTACCATCTTTCATATTATTAACCATCGGTTCGGTAACCCAGCATGGTGCGCGATTACCTTCTTCAAGTGGAGACCCTATAACGACATCGGCATATTTTAAAGCAGAAGACAGGTACTGATGATTTGCGATAGCCGTAATAATCCTGCGATCCAAAGCATTTTCGAGATGACGTAACCTTGCAAGGTTTGTATCAAGCACGAATACCTGGGCTCCATATCCCAATGCTGTTCGTGCAGCATATTCAGCGATGATGCCGCCACCGAGAATGACAACATTAGCCGGTGGTACTCCAGAAATGCCACCCAGCATGATTCCCTGCCCATTATGAGTATTCTCAAGATAATGAGCAGCAATTTGTACTGCCATTGACCCTGTAATTTCATGCATCATACGGACGATCGGGAAAGTATTATCCGGCTCTCGAATAAATTCAAAACCAATTCCGGCAATGTTCTTATTTAAAAGGGTCCTAAAATAATTTCCTGTTTGATTACCGAGATGAACAGCTGAAAGCAGAATCTGGTTTTTCTGCATCAAATTAAGTTCATGGGCTATCGGTGGGGCAACCTTCACTACCATTTCAGATTTCTTATATAAGTCCTCGGTACTATATGCTATATTAGCTCCGGCATCAGCATATTCCTGATCCGAGAAATTAGCATCGGAACCGGCATTTTTTTCAATATAAATTTCATGACCGTTCGCCACTAATACCGAAACACCACTGGGAGTCAGACAAATTCTTTTTTCATCGTTGGATCGCTCCTTCGGCAGGCCTATTTTGAGAGATATATTTGAATGTTCTTTCTCAACTCTTTTTTCGAGCGTTTTTATTCCCAGTTCAACAGGGAAATTAGATGGATTAATAATTTCCATTCCGTATTTGTGTAACTAAATGATTTTTATTGTATTTAACAGAATTAAACAAAAGTATAGCTAATATTACAAATAGAATATTACATGCACATCATCATCAAATATATATCTAATGAGTTTGAAACCTAAAAAAAGTCTCGGACAAAATTTTCTAAACGATCCTAATATAATTAGAAAAATTGTCAGACATTTAAAAGCGGATTCAAATGATCAGATTATAGAAATCGGGCCGGGAACAGGGGCGTTAACCGGTGAATTATTAAAGGAATATCACAATCTTACGGTAATAGAAATAGATGATCAGGCTGTTAAATTGCTTAAACAAAAATTTCCGGGATTACATATAATTCACTCTGACATTCTTAAAATAAATTGGAATGACCTTATCGATCGAAGTAATCCTGTTTATGTTATTGGTAACCTGCCATATTATATAACCACACCTATTTTGTTTTCTATACTGGATAATAACAAACTTTTCTCAAGGGCTCTGTTAATGATGCAGAAAGAGGTTGCCAGGCGATTATCGGCTGTTCCGGGTACCAGGGAATATGGAATATTAAGTGTTCAGGTGCAATTAATGAGCTCCGTTCAGTATGAATTTACCGTTTCCAGAAATGTGTTTTACCCGGTACCAAATGTCGATAGTGCAATTGTGTCACTCGATTTCAACAAGCCTCCTTTAAAATGTCAATTAGCCAACTTAAAGAAAGTTGTACGCACTGCTTTTAATCAGCGACGCAAAAAGCTCAGTAATGCTTTAAAAAGTATTGTTCCTAAGGATACCCAATTACCTTTCGATTTATCAAGACGGGCCGAGGAACTTACACCGGGAGAGTATGAAGATCTGACAATTCTTCTGGAAGAATCCGGTTATCTGACAAAGTGACTTTTTGCTATCGGTAGATGTCTAACCACATATGGTATCAAAAAAGCCGGTTTTGCATTTTATGGATTTAACGGGCAGGTCCTGTTTATCAAAACCAGGTTGGCATGGTCTTTGAGATTATATATAAATCGAAAATTATGGCAGCTTTTCAGTGTTAGGATACATATTAGCACATTGAATGTTAGAGTGCTAAAAAAGTCTTGACATGAGCGCCATTATTTGATAGCTTTTTTTAATATTATTAGCACTCTTTGTGTGAGAGTGACAAGAAGGCTGTTCCATTTATTAATAAACAATTAAAAACAAAAACAGGAGTTAAGAACATGGCAAGTATTAAGCCTTTAGCTGATCGTGTATTGGTTAAGCCAGATACAGCTGAAGAAAAAACCAGCTCTGGCATTATCATTCCGGATACCGCAAAAGAAAAACCTCAAAGAGGTACTATAGTAGCGGCAGGACCCGGAAAGGTAGAAAATGGTAACAAAATCGAAATGTCAGTTAAAGAGGGAGATAAAGTTCTTTATGGCAAATATGCCGGAACGGAATTGTCTCTTGATGGAGAAGATTATCTCATCATGCGTGAAAGTGACATCCTGGGAATAGTTTCCTGAGAATTTAATAAAAAACATAAACTGTAAAATATTAGATATTAATTATGGCAAAACTAGTTCGTTATAATATCGAAGCACGAGATGCCTTGAAGCGAGGAGTCGACAAGTTGGCTGACGCTGTAAAAGTGACGCTTGGTCCTCGTGGTCGTAATGTAGTTATTGAAAAGTCATTTGGTGCACCTACGATAACCAAAGACGGGGTAACTGTTGCGAAAGAAATTGAGTTATCCAATAAAGTTGAAAACATGGGTGCCCAGATGGTAAAAGAAGTGGCATCTAAAACAAGTGACCTTGCTGGTGACGGTACAACCACAGCTACAGTACTGGCTCAGGCAATTGTTAACGCCGGATTGAAAAACGTTACTGCCGGTGCTAATCCGATGGACCTCAAAAGAGGTATCGATCAGGCTGTTGAAGCTATTGTCGCGGAGCTGAAAAAAATAAGCCGTGATATCAGTGATCGAAACGAAATCGCTCAGGTTGGAACCATTTCAGCCAACAATGATGAAACCATCGGTAACCTGATTGCAGATGCCATGGAAAAAGTTGGTAAAGATGGTGTAATCACTGTTGAGGAAGCCAAAGGTACGGAAACCTATCTCGAAACGGTTGAAGGTATGCAATTTGATCGTGGATATCTTTCACCGTATTTCGTAACCAATTCCGACAACATGCAAGCGGAAATGGAAGATCCATACATTTTAATCTTCGATAAGAAGGTTTCTAACATGAAGGATCTGCTTCCTGTTCTTGAAAAAGTTATTCAAACCAGCAAACCGCTGTTAATCATTGCTGAAGATGTTGAAGGTGAAGCATTGGCTACATTGGTAGTGAACAAACTTCGCGGTTCACTCAAGATTGCCGCTGTAAAAGCTCCGGGCTTTGGCGATCGCCGTAAAGCAATGCTCGAAGATATTGCCATTTTAACAGGCGGTACCGTGATTTCCGAAGAACGTGGTTACAAACTCGAAAATGCAACGCTCGACATGCTGGGTCAGGCTGCACGTATAACTATCGACAAAGACAATACTACCATTGTTGATGGACGTGGCAAGCAGGATGACATCAAGGCACGTATCAATCAGATTAAGACGCAGATCGAGAATACCACATCCGATTACGATCGTGAAAAATTACAGGAGCGTCTGGCTAAATTAAGTGGTGGTGTTGCCGTACTTTATATCGGAGCCGCTTCTGAAGTCGAAATGAAAGAGAAGAAAGCCCGTGTTGAAGATGCTCTGCATGCTACCCGCGCTGCTGTCGAAGAAGGTATCGTACCGGGTGGTGGTGTTGCACTATTACGTGCCTCCCACGTACTCGCGAAACTCAAGGGTGAAAATGATGATCAACAAGTCGGATTTGAAATCGTACGCCGTGCTATTGAAGAGCCTCTACGTATTATTTCAAGTAACGCCGGAGTTGAAGGATCTATCGTAGTTCAAAAAGTTAAAGAAGGCAAAGATAATTTCGGTTATAATGCCCGTACTGAAATTTACGAAGACCTTGTTAAAGCCGGTGTTATCGATCCAACTAAAGTTACGAGAACAGCTCTTGAAAATGCTGCCTCCGTATCCGGTCTCTTACTCACTACCGAAGCTGTCATCTCTGAAAAGCCAAGTGATGACGATGACAAAGGCAACGGTGGAGGAATGCCTGATATGGGAGGAATGGGCGGTATGGGAGGAATGGGCGGCATGATGTAATGTCCCGTTCTTCTCAATAGAGAAACCCATTTTAAAAAAGCCCCGGATCTTCGATTCGGGGCTTTTTTTATAGATCCGGCAGCATTGATTCTTCCAGTGGTAGAAATTGTTCGGGTTTTCAACGGTATTAAAGCCAGAGATATTCATAATTCAATGATTCTTTAAATTTATCCTTTATAAACAAATTAAATGAACCATATTTGATTTATTATCCGCATATATGATATATTGTGCCTGTAATTGCGGTATAAATAAGTGTTTAGTATTTATGAGGTCTGATTCTCAGACGATATATTCTT
>DATFMH010000049.1:0-24328 GCA_035267045.1 Balneolales bacterium | reverse complement strand
CTTCTTTGCTATTTTAAGAGCCCGCTCTTTTCCGCCATACTTATTATCAGAATAAAGCTTGGAATATGTTTTTCCATTTTTATAGACACGAACGTACCACCCATGTGTTCCCTTAGAATCCACACGGCTGATCCCCTTCATATCATTTTTTCTTTTAGCCATAACACGATTGATTAAATATTACAGTCCTAAGTATAAAATTAACCATTTAACACACAATTTAAAGTACAACAATTAAAATAGAATAATTCAATAGATTTTTGAAAATAACCACCTATTTATAACCGATATAATATGTTTAATTAAGATGAAACAATTTGAAATTGTTGATTAATGTAACAAGTTCAAAGTAATAATTTAACACACACACTTTTTGAAAAATCTCTACAGACAAATTGCTACCGTCTTTAAACCATATTATGTAATTTTATCGATTTGAAAATAAATAAATAAAGATAAAAAAACATCTATAATTAAATGTTGTTGAAACACAATAGCTTACATATTAAACACTAAATAAACGCCAATGAATATCTTGAACTTTGATCCCATTATACGTTGTGGGTCCCCTTTACCATTAAGATTAGAATGATAATTATTCAATTGCATATATTTATATAATAATAATTTTTATTCAAATAGGCACATTCTAAATAATATTATCAGGCTTGAAGAATATTATAGACATCATCATGCTATTAAATTAACGATGCATCGTTAGTTTAATAGATCATTCATTTCGTTTACTATAATAAGAAACAGCCACCGATTCACAATATTGTAACGCAGCAGGCTTGTCTATTTCTAACCATACTTCTTTTATACGTTTATCAGACAATATTAATTCCATAATCCTTCCGGCTAAATGTTCAATCAATGTATAATTTGAGTGGGTGACCTCTTTTAGGATTCTATTTCTGAGTTCTTCATAATCAATAGCGTCTCTTAAATCATCAGTTTTTATGGCTTTTCCACCATCAAACGCCAATTTCAAGTTGATTAATAATTCCTGTTTACGTTTCTGTTCCCATTCATGTGCCCCTATAAAAGCGAGTACACGCATGTTCTTTAGTTTAATAATCATTTCGATCAATTAATCAAATGTTCGCCACCATCAACATGAATGCATTCCCCGGTAATAAATGTGTTTTCGATTAAAAACCATACGGTCCCGGATATAAGTTCCGGATTACCGGTTCTTTTTAGTGGAACTGATTCAGACCTCTTCTCCATATAACCTGGTTCGGATGTTTTGGGTGGAAGTATCGGACCCGGGCAAATTCCATTCACACGTATGTGAGGTGCCAATTCTTTAGCTGCCATCCGGGTGAAATCATATAATGTTTTTTTGGATAATGTGTATCCAAAATACTCAACGGCTAATTGATTTATTTTCGTATCAGTAATATTGATAACATGCCCCGTCTTTAGTCGTATTGCGAAATCTCGTGTAAGTATATACGGCGTTTTAAAGTTGATCAAAAAATGCCTTTCCAGGCGATCCATATCATAGTCTAAAAAAGATCCTGATTCATAGATTGAAGCGTTATTAATCAATATTTCCAGATTAGGAAAAACCTCGATAACCTGATCAATTAATTTTGTTGTCTCTTTCGGGTTCTCAAAATTTGTCTGAAATAGTTCACATTCAACTCCTAATGATCTTACACCTTTTTGCAATTTCTGTGCTTCTTCGAGAGAATAATTGTAATGCAAGGCAATGTCGTAACCCTTTTGGGCTAATTCAATTACAATGGCTTTACCTATACGTTTGGCTCCTCCAGTAATAAGCGCAGCAGGACGTTCTCTTTCGACCATATCATATCCTCCTTCAGGGTGCTAACCGGCTCTTTACCCATTTGTCATTTTTTTTATAATAAATAATCCTGTCATGCAATCGCCGTGGCCTTCCCTGCCAAAACTCTATTTGGTCCGGTACCACCCTGTACCCTCCCCAGAAATCAGGAAGAGGAACGTCACCTTTTTTATATGCCGTATTCATTTCCTGAAATCGTTGTTCCAGGTCTTCACGGTTTTGAATTTCTTCACTTTGATGAGAAGCCCAGGCTCCTATCTGGCTCTCATAGGGGCGGCTATGAAAATATTCTTCAGACTCTTCTTTACTGACTTTTTCGGCCATTCCTTCAATCCGCACCTGACGCTCAAGTTCAGCCCAATAAAATACCATTGCTACAAAAGGATTTTCCTGAATATCAAGGCCTTTTCGGCTTTCATAATTGGTATAAAATACAAAACCCCGATTATCATAATCTTTAAGTAAAACAATGCGGGCAGAGGGCCGGTTTTTATCATCCACTGTAGCCAATGTCATAGCATTAGGGTCAGTAAAACCCTCATCAACAGCGATAGTGAACCAGCGATCGAATTGTTCAATCGGGTTACCTGCCATCTGTTCTTCCTGAAGACCATCACGGTTATACTCACGCCTGATTTGCATGATATGTTCTGAATCTATTGATCGAATAGCCATTTGTATTTACTTGTAATTTTTATCTGACATTATGTATTCCTTATGATATGAAAATACATGGTATCTTATTTAAAATCCTGAACATTTACCAATTTCCCGTAAAGTCAGGCAGTAACGGCAGTTATATAAAAAAAAAGCCTTCCGGATGGAAGGCTCATACGTTATATATTTTATATTTGAATATCAATCGGCCATGGGCCTCGGAGTATCCAGTGATGACGGTGGTAAGACGGGAAGTTTCAGGGCATATTCCGGTATCTCACCAGTCAGACTTTTCAGGAAGGCTACAATATCATCTGTTTCTTCTGCTGTTAATTTTTGTCCTATTTGGGTTTCCCCCATTATATCAACGGCTGTACGCAAATCCCATACACTTCCGTCATGAAAATAAGGATAGGTTCTGTTGATATTACGCAGGATCGGTACCTTAAAAACATACATATCATTTTTATTTTTTGTTATAGCATATCGTCCCTTATCCTGATGATCACTTTTAGTGTACTTCCAGTATGGACCATTAACCAAACCAAATTTTTGAAACATTCCTCCACCGACAGCGGCACCATTGTGACATGTTGTGCAACCTGCATCCATAAATGTTTTTAACCCTTTCTTTTCCCGGGTTGTCAGAGCTTCAACATCCCCGTTGAGGAAACGATCAAATTTGGAGGGGGTCATCAACGTTCGTTCAAAGGCCCCAATAGCATCCGCTATATTATTAATAGTGATATCATTGTGTCCTTCCGGGAATACCTCTTTAAACCTGGCGACGTATTCCGGAATAGAGCTTACCCGGTCTACAGCTATTGCCTTATCCGGCATTCCCATCTCTACAGGATTTAAAATCGGGCCTTTTGCCTGATCTTCAACATCACTGGCCCTTCCGTCCCAGAATTCAGCCACATTCAATGCAGAATTCATAACTGTTGGTGAATTACGGCCACCAAATGTCCAATGGTGTCCCAATGAATTGAAATTATTATCTACCCCGTAGGTGGAAATATTATGGCAGCTGTTACAACTGATGGTGTTACTTTTCGATAATCGCGTATCATAAAATAACATTTTCCCAAGGTCCACCTTGGCAGGTGTCACAATATTTTTAGGATCAGATACGGTATCGGGTAATACTTTAAAAAACTTTTGGGCTTCTGTCAGCAATTGCTGGTTTTCCTGGCTGTTTGCTGTATTAAAGGATTGGCCGTCATCGGATGCTCTGTTTTTTTTAATACATGAATAGGTAATAAATACGGCAGCGAGCAACAACAGCAAAATCATTGACCGCATAATATTATGTTGTCTTTTCATAATAATTCCCTCCTGATGAATAAATAATACTCGTATTTACATCAAATTAATTACCAGGAAATAATCATTAAACATATAATTTGTCGTTAATTACACCTTTTTTGCTATTAATATTATATTTATTCTGCTTAAAAATAGTACGGTTATATTAAAATCATTATCTGTACATCACACACGGCCATATATTATTAAAGCTGGAAACGTATATACTTTATTTTTTTTCCATCAGCGATATGTCTTTTCTCATAGGTTGTTTTTATCGAATAGAAATCATTCCTATTACTTTGATCATATAGATCATCTGTTGAATGAAGTATTTGAACCGCTTCCTGACCCAACACTTCCAGCGTATATCTGTATAGTTTTTCATCGTCTGTTTTCAGATGAATTACCCCATTCGGCTTCATGATTTTTCGGTATATATCCAGAAAAAAGGGTGATGTCAGACGTTTTCTTTTCTTTGTATCACTGTGGTAAGGGTCGGGAAATGTGATCCATATTTCCTCAATCTCATTTTTATCAAAGAATTTTGCTATAAACTGAACATAGGTACGTAAAAAAGCAGCATTGGCCAATTTTTTCTCCAAAGCCTGCAAAGCGCCTATATACAGCCGATCTCCCTTGATATCAACCCCGATAAAGTTTCTGTTCGGAAATTCCTGAGCCAACTCCACCACATATTCACCTTTACCACAACCTAATTCGAGGGTTATAGGATTGTTATTCTTAAAAAAAGAAAGATTCCAGTTACCCGGTTTTATACCCTCGCATTCAAATACATTATCCATCCTTCCGATGGCCTCAAAACGTTCATCTTTTTTCCGAGACATATTAATCTAAAATTTGCATTTTAAAACACGGGTTGAAAGAATAAAACCACGTTTAATAAATGTCAAGTTCATTTAATAACGCAACTCTGTATTATAGTGATACAATGTCTTCAGTAATAATCGTATCATAAACGAATATGTATTCCGTTATTATCAATCTAAAAGATTACACAAGAAACTTTCATAGTTTATGCTGAGAAGGACCTCCTTTTTTTTTACAATTATCGTGACTTTGCTTGTATTCCTAAATGGTTGCTCCGGTGACCATTTTGATAATGCCGAGATTAAGGGCACTATAAAAGGAAGCAATGAAAAAGTATTACCTAGAACCGATGTGCATCTATCGCTTATGGGACAAAACAATATCGTCAGATCCGTAAAAACCAATTCTGATGGTCATTTCAAAATAACGGTTAAGCAGCCGGGATTATACCGTATTCGATTTACCGGGGTTAATCATTTACCCAATGAAACAATCCTAAATCTTCAAAAGTCGGCCAATATAAACATTAATGCATATTTGTCCTCCAGCTTTACAAATATGCATTTGAGTAACGTTTTGATTATCGGGACATTCAATAAATTTTCTTATGCTGATGCGATACCAATGAAGAAAAAACCGGATGGCACCTTCGTGGCTACTGTTCCGGCAGATTCCGGCAGGCTGGCTTACCAGATCATAGGCCCTAACCCAAATCACCCCGTCAATGGTACAGAATCTGATTATTATGCATATGATGGTTCTGGAAATTATGTATCGGTTATCAAAACAGACAGCAATAAGAAGTTGGTCGTATTTGATCCCCGAAAACTGAACCCGGCTGATTTAAAACCACGGCTAATTATAACCAAAGGTCCTAAAAACATTAAAGATTTTTCGGAGGCTTACCAAAATTTACTATCCCGACAGAATCAATATATGTCGGCATATAATAAATTTAAAAATGCAGGACATGATCCCGGTTCTTTCTCTTATAATTGGGATAATGATTTGGAGGATATAGCTGCTAAAATTGATCATTCAAACGACACACAGGTAAAACAACTATTACTATTAAGTTACATGGATTTAGGTTTATACGGGGCGCAGAACCAAAATCCCAAATATGCGAAAGAATTATTAAAATCAACCCCGGCTACTTCACCCTTGTGGTCTATTCAGCCTTTGGATATGATTATTTCCGTTGACGCAACGGGTAAGCCAAAAAAATATGATTCGTACCTGGAAGATGCTAAATCCAGGAATAGTGACCGGGATGTTCAGGCAACAGTACTTTTCTATCAATTAAACAAGGCCTACCAATCGGGTAACTATCAACAAGCCAAAGGATTTTATGATCAACTGACTAATAAATATAGTAATTCTCGTTTTGCAGATCTGGCCCAATCACAATTCGCGATGAATCAAAAAGTTGCCGTTGGTAAATCCGTACCTGATTTTAAAGTTACCTCTCTTACTAATCCTAATGTTGTTTATTCAAGTAAGAATATGTTAGGTAAATATTATATGATTGATTTTTGGGCTACATGGTGCGGCCCATGTATCAGGGAAATGGATAACATTACACAGGCTTATAAGAAATACAATAACAAAAATTTCACAGTGTTAAGCTTCTCACTGGATGATTCCCCGAAAGATGTTGAGAAATTCCGAAAAGAACGATACAAAATGCCCTGGCATCATGCATTCCTCAAAGGTGGATTTAATAATAAAATAGCTAAAGAATTTGAAGTCCATGCTATCCCCCGTCCAATACTCGTGAATCCCAAAGGTATTATAATTGCTACAGGTATCGATCTGCGAGGTTCAAACCTTGAGCAAACATTGTCGCATTACATTATAAATAGTAAGAAGTAACGCGAAATTACAGATTCCATATTCCAGGTTTATTCCACTAAAGTTGCCGGTATGGAAACATGAATAACACCCCGTAATTCCCCTTTTTTATAACCCATGGCTCTGTCATTGGGATATAATTTATTGATGGTTTCAACAACATCTTTATCCATTTCTGATGGATAACCGTGACAATTGAGACACATTCCTTCAATGATTAACGGCTTGTAATAGTTATAATATTCGTACACACCATAATTTTTTTTCTCTATATAATTTGATGGTACCACACCTGCATTTTCTTGTTTTGTTTCAAACCATTCCAGGACATAGCGTTCATCTTCATCTGGTGAATTTACAATATTTCTTGTTCGAAGAGAGGTACGTTTAATTAGTATTCCATTTGATAATGCCTTTTGAATACTGTCAGTCAATTCTAATGCTTTTGTATTACATGTAGTTAATGCACCTGCTACCCCCTGCGTTTTAATCTTAGCAGAGAGTTCTGATTTCAAAGTGCTGATAACTTTACTGGAAGCAGCTTCTCCGATATTTACAACTTTGTTATAAACAGGGTCGTCCTGATCTTTTACATTAATAAAGATCACCGTACCAACAGAAAAAGCCGCGAGGAAGATTATGGTATATCCGGTTAGTCTCATATCTCAATTAAATAGTATCCGCATTCTGATTAGATAAATAATATTATTTTCAATTACATATATAAATATAGAAAGTAAATACAGACAATTACTATAAAACTAAAGGCATATTAGAGGATGTTAATAATACGAATTGGGTTATTTACAGCTCTTTTTTTGATTTAGCCAACCCGAACAGATTTTCAATACAGCAACAAAACCATACCAAATTAAATATTATCAATTTCTTATTTGTGATGAGAATTTCATTTCCGCAGGATGAATAATTTTAGTGTTGAAAAAATGAAAACTCTTTGACTTTTGAGTATTGTACATGTTTGGCCATTCCGTTTTAGCTACGGGAGCAATGTACGTTTTACCGTCTCTATTTATATCAAGATGATTTTGGGATGTTATAATCTCGTATGATGAGTTTCCTGGCAGGATCCTTAATTGCACCGGCTGTTTCATCCATTTATCCTGAAATCTAATGATACGAACTTCCCCGTTTGCATTCTTAAAATGCAGGTTATAATTCATCACAGTTGATCCCGAGGTATATTCAGCTGTTACATATATGTTATCAAATTCAGATTGAAAAGATGCCGCATGAATAAACTTAGGTAGTGCCGGACGTATTTCAAACCCTTTGCCAACCCTATAATTAATCCCCAGGTATCCCTCATAGATACTTCTTATGTATTCCGACAGCGACCAGGCCTGTGAGAACGTTCCGGACTCTGCTGGAATGCTATCTCCTTCAATCTTTGCAAGATTATGGATATTCATCTGATCAAAACGGGATAGGTGATTGAAATCGGTACTATCCGGGTAAATATCTGTAACATCTTTTTTCCTGGGCATGGCATCCATTAACTCCGGTAAAGTGCCCAAAGTTACACCTTTCATCATCATATTAGCGTAATTTTGAGTAATCGGAAATACATGATCCTGTAAAAACAAATTGCACATCTGCTCAATCAGCTCTCCCGAATTCCATAGCCATATGATACCATTGTGATATGCCGCATCCTGCTCGTAAAACGGTTCATATTGATGAAAAGGATGAAAATCCGGATCATTACTGTCCAAAGATAATACGCCATAAGGCGTGGATAGATGATTAAACACCTGCTCTGTTACTTGCCTCTTTTTCACCAATCCCGATAGCATATCGACACAAAATAATTGATTGGGACGTAATTGTTCTGATGGTTTCCCTGATTTCCGTAATGCATCATATATTATTGGTTTACTACTTGCCGGGCGTGCTTCGGAAATAAATTTATTTTGGAAATTTTTTCGGACCTTTACTAATACCTTTTTTGCTTCAGAAATAAGTCTTTCCGCTTCCTGTGTTTTCTCATACTTGCACATTGTTATAGTGCTTTGCAACGCCTTTATCCAAAGTGATTGAATATCATCAGCCCGGTTTCCCCTTGGTGAATATGGACCTTTTGGTCCTACAGCGTCCATCCACGTATCGGCGTCACCATGTAGAAGGAAACCGAACTTGTCGGTTCGGTATTTTATTGTTCCAGTTATGGCCGCCTTTATGTTTGGGAAAATATTTTTTACAAAATTATGATCCCCTGAATATTGAACATATCTGTTGGCTTCAATCAAAAAACGTGGCGTAGCATCAGCCGTATTATAGATCTGTTGATCGGGCCGTACCCTGTTTGGCACTTTGCCGTATGCCGATGATGTGTCTTTTAATACCTGATATTGTAAAAATGACAGAAGATTAACTTTAGCCAAATCAAACTGGCTTGAGATGATCAACGCTCTGAGCGCGATAAATGAATCTCTTCCCCAATAATCCTGAAACCAGGGATAACCGGCATAAATGCCCGGACCAAGATGCGAACGTTTCTCATTCATATTAAGTGCATCAAAGGAACAAAAAGCCCAATTAATAGCTTTATTCAATGTAGAATCGGATGTATCGATATGATGTGTTTGCAATAACCGGTTTAATCGATCTTTTTTCTCCTGCACCAGCGCATAACTGTTAGTCATTGCCACCAATGCATTTTTCATGGATTCCGACTCATTTGCCCCAGCGCCAACGACAAATAACTGCTCTGAATTATCAACCTTCATATGGCCACTTTTTATTTTTTCCATATGCGTTTTGATGTTCAGTTTCCCTGGTTCAAGTTGAGCATGTATTAATTTACCCTCAACCGCAATTGTCAGAAATTTTGTTAAATGCTGCTTTAACTTAATTAAGACACGATTAGGTGATGAAGAAGAATCGATGGTTACGATATGATCAAAATCTTGTCCCAACAATTGAAAATCGGCTGATTTAGCACCTTTTGCTTTTAATAAAACCATCAACGCATCAACCCCATCCGGCATGGTCACTAATTCACTGCGATCATGATCATAATGTCGTATAAGTTTATAAGGATAATATTCAACGTGCGTTGAAGGTTCAGTCCGATCCAGTAAATTACCGTCAACTATTAACTTATAGTCGGTGAACAAGGTCTCGCGATAACTGATATAACCCATCAGGAAATGATCAGTAATGCCATTCGTCTCTCCAACAAAAAAGCTTCCTTCTTTATTACTGAAATGGAAGAGATGATCCCCCTTAGTCACATCAATTCGCATATTGTCGACATTTTGTGCAACGGCATTATTCATTGTAAAAAAGGTTATTACTGCTATCAATAAAAGAAGCCGTTTATAACATATAATAGGAGTCATTTCAAACAAATAGCGTATTTAGAATTGTGATCGACAAATGGTTCCGGTTAATCCTGGTCTGTTTTATGCAGATCCTTTTCATGGATGATTTTATTCAAGGCTTTACGCAAATTTTTCCATTCCACATCATACATATCACTCAAATTTAAACTAATCGCATCCGATTGCTTTGTTTTAATATCTATTGTTTTATTCTTAATCGATATCGCCGTAATGTCATCCCAGACAAAATTGATCTTGTCGCTTGATAGTAATAGCCCTTCGATCCCCTTATCCGTTAATTTGACATATTTGCCTAAAAATATTTTGGGATAAAAGTATGCTAATAATTCAATAGCAATACCAACGATCATGTAAATAACCGGCAAGATAATATTATTGGATGGGTCATTAAGGTAAATATATATAGCTGCGGCGATCCAAAGGAATCCGAGAATTCCATAAAAGGTTTGCATATAACCCGCTTTCATCCTCGATTGACGTATAGGATAACGAATATAAAATATATGGTCGTGCATAACTGTGGCTTAAAAAGATATCTGTTTTTAAAATATGTTATTGATAAGGTAAGAAAGATATTTACATCAGGTGCTATCTGACAATAGATTAGCCTAAAAAGAATAATATTATTCCTGATTTAAAAATGGGGTACAGAATTTTTTACTTTTCGTAATATTCTGTACCCCGATTTATAATTTCCATTGAAAATCAATTATATACTTGATTTGGGAGCGTATTTTCGTAACATATCGGCGGCCTGCTCTTCCGAAGATTTCTTCCGTGGCGGAATGGAGGAGTTTTTCCCTTTGTTATCTGATTGGCTTTTATATTTCTCGAGGGTCATTCTTGCCATTTCCTCAGAATTATGAACAGGAATATCCATGAAGATATCTTTCTCGCCTTTTTTTCTTCTCTTTACGTCAGCTTCAGAATACATGGCATTATCCGTTTATTTACACCTAACACATTAACTTTATGGTTTATATACAGATGCCCAAATGATTATTTGATTTGATTTAAGATAAAAGCATCTTTTTTTAAGATTTTTTATTATCTTAATGAAGGCAAAGATTAGTACTAATATATTTTTAAATATTTGTTTTTACTAATCTTTAATTGCGTTATTTACAACATTTATTGGTAATAATGCAAAATGAACGTGCAGGAAATTAATTCAAGAGGGCTATATGGATATTGAATCATCTAAGAAGCTCATATACGAGCTTTCGAATTCGAAAATATTTAAAGATTACGAAGAAGCATTCCAGGAAGCCACGCAACTACCTCTAAAAATACGTGCGCTTGGCGAGCGTGGTTCATCTGGGAGTAATAATAAAAAAAAGCAAAATCCGTTTTGTTCCTATCTGAAGAAAAATCATTCAAATTGCCAGATATGCCTGGCAATGCAGAAGAAACTTACAGAAGAGGAATTTACTGATACCACTCACGGAATTTGTTTTGCCGGTTTACATGAATCGGCCGTACCTCTGCAGATTGGAAATGAAGTAATTGGATTCCTGCAAACAGGCCAGGTATTACTTGAAGATGCAACACAGGATAAACTTGATCAGGTTACCAAAGATCTTCTGAAATTTGGAATTGATATTCACGAGGATGATCGTTTAGAGGAACTTTACCTCAGCTCAAAGGTGATCAGTCCTAAACAATTTGAAGCAGTTGTTAAGTTGCTTGAAATTTTCGCCCAGCATTTAACAACAGTACTCAATGAAAAAATCATTCAGCAAAATGAAGAAGAACCACCTCGTATAAAGAAGGCTAAGCGATACATTCAGGACAATATTGACCATGATTTAAGCCTTGGAGATGTGGCATCATCCGTTAACTGGAGTGCTTATTATTTCAGTAGAATGTTTAAAAAGGCAACAGGTATTAACTTTGTTGATTATTTATCGAGAGTACGTATTGAACAGGCGAAGAGAATGCTTCTAAATCCGCATTTAAATGTCAGCGAGATAGCCTATGAAGTCGGTTTTCAATCTATTACTCATTTCAACAGGGTCTTCAGAAAATTAACGGGTGAATCACCAAGTGATTATCGCAGGGATCATTCACGGACTATGGCCTGACTATCAGATAGTTATTCAAAACAGATTTAATTGTCGTTTTTGATCATAAGGTCTATGAAAAGCCTTAATGGAAAGTGGTTCCCAATCATTGTCCATATGGGCTTTTTTACATGCCAATTGAAACATGGACCGTAATTGTGCAGCATAAACACCCTCCCCTGAAAATCTTTTACCGAATTGGGATTCATTGAGCTTACCGTGACGTAATGATCTGATTTTATGTAATACTTTATTCTTACGATCGGGAAAATATTTCGACAACCATTCCTCAAATAACGGTGCGACAGCTAATGGTAATCGTACCGGTACATAAAATGCAAATCGCGCACCTGCTTTCGCCGACCGTTCAATAAGTTCCGGCATTTCGTGATCGTTAATACCTGGGATAACAGGTGCAATACTTACACCCACAGGTACACCTGCTTCCGATAATATTTTAACCGCTTCAAGCCTCCGCTCCGGTCGCGACGTTCGCGGTTCCATCACTTTAACCAAATCGTTATCCAGTGTTGTTACAGAAATACAAACACGTATGCCATTAAATGCAACAAGCTTTCGTAACACATCGATATCTCTTGTAATGAGATAATTTTTTGTTATGATCATTACCGGATTTCTGAATTCCGCTAAAATTTCGAGACACTTTCGTGTTATTTTCATTTTTCTTTCAACGGGTTGATACGGATCGGTTACACCACTCAATGCCAATACCTGGGGTTTCCATTTTTTTGATAATAGCTCACTTTTTAATAACTCAGGCGCATTTTCCTTAACTAATATTCGACTTTCAAAATCCAGCCCGGCCGAAAATCCAAGATACTCATGTGTCGGCCGTGCATAACAATAAATGCAACCATGTTCACATCCACGATATGGATTTATACTTGCATCAAATCCGATATCAGGACTCGAGTTATAGGCTATAATAGTTCTGGAATAATCTTTCAGAAATTTTGTTTGTGGTCCATTTGATGAAACCTCAACTTTATCCTCTTCATCCAAATAGATCTGATCGTACCTGTTGGCAGGGTTATCATCAGCGCCACGTCCCCTGATTTTTTTCTTATTCATTTTCTATACCTGTGAAATGACTCCTAAGTTACACATGTATTATACATATAAAACTTATTAAATAAAACCTCAGGGTATCACAAAATCACTGATCGTTTAAATTTGTACAGCCCTTTCTAAGTATTTGATATACATATCGTAAGATTTGTAATAATATTATTTTATATATAAATTATTGATTTTATTGATAAATACATTTTATTAAATATTATGGATCTGTAGATAATGTTCTTGAAACGCATCTCTGTCATTAAACAGTCGTAATGAGGTTAACATGAAATTAAAGTTATTTTACTTTCCCATTATTATGTGTCTGATATTGCTTACAACAACGGATATTTTACACGCACAGTTTAAAGTAAACGGTACAGTAACAGACTCTAAAAGTGGTGAACCATTAGTTGGAGTCAGTATTGTTGTTAAAAATACAACAATCGGCGTGACAACTGATACCAAGGGGAATTATGACATAACAGTACCGGGTTCACAAGCCACTCTAACATTTTCTTATGTCGGTTATATTTCAAAAGAATTTCAAGTCAGTACTCAAACGGGGACACTGAATGTCCAACTCAAAGAAGACGTTTTAGGGCTACAGGAGGTAGTTGTTACAGGGTTGGCTACCAGCATTAAAAGACAAAATGCCGCTAATTCCGTCGCCACAGTTTCAGCTAAGGAACTTGGTGGTACAACAGTTAATGAGACCATAGACGGAGCGCTTTACGGGAAAATATCAGGAGCTCAGATAAGCGCCAATTCAGGAGCTCCAGGTGGTGGGTTTACGGTAAAATTACGGGGTGTAACCACAATCAATGGAGCCTCACAACCCCTCTATGTTGTGGATGGGGTTATAGTTGATAATTCATCCAACTCAGCCGGACTGAATGCAGTGACGGCAGCAGCTGCCGGTGGCAGTTCCTCAAATCAGGATAACCCGACTAACCGTATAGCAGACTTGAATCCTGAGGACATTCAAAGTATTGATGTCCTTAAAGGTGCTTCTGCTGCAGCTATTTACGGTGCACGTGCTTCAAACGGAGTAGTTATTATCAAGACCAAACGAGGGAGAATCGGAGCGCCTAAGATCTCTTTCTCACAGAGTATAGGATTTAACAGCATTTCAAAGAGATTGGGTGTTCGCCAGTTCACTCTGGAAACAGCATTGGCAAATTATGCACCACCTCCGGGAGCCGGTGCAACGCCCGATGAGATCGCCGCGTACCAGGCACGTAAATCGTTTGTTGAATCCTTATATAATAATGCCGAACAGAATGGTTTCATCAACTATGAAAATGAAATGTATGGCCAAAAAGGATTACTCTCGAACAGTGGACTAAGTGTCAGCTGGGGAACTGCAAAGACACAGTTTTTCGTTTCCGGCCTTCTTAAAAATGAAGATGGCATCATCAAACATACCGGATATGAGAAACAATCCCTAAGGGCCAATATCGACCATCAGGTATCCAAGTCGATCCACCTGTCTGTTACCTCAAATTATATCCATTCTACTTCGGACAGGGGACTGACCAATAATGATAATACCGGCGTCACTTTTGGAGTTTCCTTAGCAGCTACCCCAAATTTTGTAGATCTTAGGCCAAATCAGAATGGCATCTATCCTGATCATCCCTTTAACACGGCCAATCCTCTTCAGACTCGTGATCTGATGACTAACCAGGAAACCATTGACCGCTTTATTGCATCAGGAAAAGTGGATATCAACCTGTTGCAAACTAATTCTCATATCGTAAAAGTTATAGCTGAAGGTGGTGTGGATAATTATACTCAGCAAAATAAATCCGTTTTCCCACGTCGTTTACAATTTGAACGTATTAGTGCTCAACCGGGCACCTCAATTTTCAATGACGTGACCAACATGAACACGAACCTTCGTGGAGTTGTATTGCACACTTATAACCCACCGAGTGGTCAATTTACGTTAGTATCACAAGCCGGCTTATCTATTAATAATGCTGATCAGAATACGATTGTAAGTGTAGCCAATAACTTAATAGGTGTTCAGACCAACCTGGACCAATCCGCTTCCATCAATACCCAACAGAACCGAACATTCCAAAATGACCGGGGAATTTTCCTGCAGGAAGAATTCAATGTAAAAGATACTTATATCCTGACTGCCGGAGTGCGGGGTGATAAATCTTCGCGAAATGGAAACGTTGACAAATTCTATTTCTATCCCAAGGCTTCTTTGGCAGTCAATTTAAGTAACATGAAATTCTGGAATGTTAAAGATATTAATCAGTTCAAACTGCGTATTGCTTTTGGCCAGTCGGGAAATTTCGCAAACTTTGGTGCTAAATATACTACGCTTGGTCCATCCAATATAGGCGGATACGGCGGTATATTAATTGGTACAACACGAGGAACCGAGGGTATCCGTCCGGAACAACAAACGGAAATTGAAACGGGTTTCGATGCCTCATTCTTCGATGACAGAGCTACTCTCGAATTCACGCTGTATCAGAAGAGAATAACCGATATGCTTTTGAACCGTGAATTGGAACCATCAACCGGTTATCAGTTTGAGACCTTCAACGGAGGAGAAATGACTAACAGGGGAATTGAAGTAGGATTAAACCTTAATCCTATCAGCTCAGCCAATTTCAACTGGGTATCCAATATCAATTTCTGGAAGAATACTTCCAAGGTGAATAAACTTCCCGTCCCGGCATTTCGTGCAGGAGGATTTGGTGCCACATTGGCTATATTTCAGATCGAACAAGGTCAATCAGCTTCACAAATCGTTGGTATTGATCCGGTGGTTCAGGGACCAGACACTACTATTGTGACCCGTAAATTGGGTGACCACGAACCGGACTTCCAAATGTCGTTTTATAATACTTTCAATATTTTTAAAAACTGGGAAGTAAGCTTTATAGCACAGTGGAAAAAAGGTGGCGACAACATCAACTTATCGCAGTTGTTATTCGATCTTAACGGTACAACCGGTGATTATGATGATACCGATTTTAATACAACAGAACTCAGGGCCGCTGTTGCCGGTATACAGCCCGGTGATGTAAATGGTGTTAAACGAACCAAATTACTGGGAGTGAGTGCCGCGCAATATGTACAAGATGCTTCTTATTTCAAGCTTCGGGAGGTCGGTGTTTACTATAACTTGCCAAGGACAACTCTTAACAAGTGGTTTGGAGATAACGTTTCGGCCATACGTCTCGGTGTTTCCGGTAATAACCTGATCACAATTTCACCTTATCAGAGCTATGATCCGGAGGTGTCTAACTTCGGTACTCAGCCTGTCGCCGGTGGTGTAGAAGTACTTCCATACCCCGCACAACGTAAATTCTTCTTCAATGTTAAAATTGATTTTTAAGAAACGGGGGTAAAAAATGAAATCACGTATAGTATCAGATTTATTACAACAGAAAATTCTACTTTTATTCTTTATCACTCTTGTTATTGTTGGTTTCTCAGCATGTGATATATTGAACCTGAAAGATAAAGTAGATCCTAACGGACCGAGTTTACAGGCTCTGAGTCAAAATGCAACCAAAGACGAGATTGCAAACGTCGCAACTGGAATTGAATCCGGGATGCGAGTAGACATTAACTTATACATGGTCGATGTTGGTATGATAGGCCGGGAGGTTTATCGATTCCTTGCCTCAGAACCCCGCTTCACAGGCGATCTTCTTGGAAAAGAAAACTCCGTTCTCGATAATAATACATTTTATATCACACGGCCGTGGCGTGCCCGCTATGCCGTCGTTCGAAATACAAACATCCTGATAGAATCCGCTCAAAACAGTACTGAATTAACAGATAACGAAAAGAATGGCGCATACGGCTTCGCTAAAACCATTCAGGCTTATCAGTTACTCTTAAACCTCACATTAACATATGATAATGGTATACGTACTGATGTGGCCACTGATAATCTGGGACCCTTTGTAAATCGACAAACGGCTTTAGGCAATATTGCCACACTGCTTGATGACGGGTACAGTGATTTGAATAATGCCGGAGGTGCATTTGCATTCCCATTATCTGATGGTTTTGCCGGATTTGATACACCTGCTACATTTAAGACATTCAACCGGGCTATCGCTGCAAGAGTAGCGGTATATGACGCTAAATATCAGGATGCATTAACTATCCTGAATGACTCTTTTATCGCTCCGGCCGGTGATCTAAACACCGGGGTTTACAGTATTTTCTCTACGGCAAGCGGAGATCAAATAAATCCCATTTACAGAAATCCGGATGCCCAATCGGGTGACTCATGGGTAGCTCATCCGAGCTATATCACGGATCTTGAGGCAGGCGACGATCGCATCAATAAAGTATTTCAGAGATCACAAACAGCCACGCTGGATGGATTAGGCGGTGATTATGGATTTTATGTTTATAAGACCCAGACCGATCCTTACCCACTGATCCGTAATGAGGAACTTATATTAATTCGGGCTGAGTCACGTATTCAGACGGGTGATCTCCCAGGAGCTGTCAGTGACTTGAATATAATAAGGAACGCTCATAATCTGCCTGATTACAGCGGCGCACAAACAGAGTCAGCGCTTATTGATGAAATGTTGAAACAACGTCGCTATTCTCTTTTTGGAGAAGGTCACAGGTGGATTGACATGCGTCGTTATAACCGGTTAAATCAATTACCAATCGACCGTACCGGTGATAACGTCTGGCAACAATTCCCTATACCGGCTCCGGAAAATGCCTGATTTTTATATTCGCTATACTATTCCGTATTATTTTACAGAATAGTATAGCGTCTAATTATGAGTAAAAGTGCCGGATTATTAATGTATCGAATTCATGATGATGAGCTGCAAATATTTTTGGCTCATATGGGCGGGCCCTATTTCAAAAATAGAGATAATGGATACTGGACAATTCCCAAAGGCCTCATAGAAAATAACGAACCCAATAAAGAGGCAGCGAAGCGGGAATTTCAAGAAGAAACGGGATTAGTTGGTGAAGAACCAATGTTCTCTTTAGGTGAGATTAAACAAAAAGGGGGTAAAATAGTTTATGCATGGGCATTTGAATATAAAGGTCCGGATGAAGTAAAAATTTCAAGTAACAGTTTTGAAATAGAATGGCCACCAAAATCAGGGAAAAAGAAAACATTCCCTGAAATTGACGAAGCTCAATTCTTTAAGGAAGAAGAGGCCAGGAAGAAAATAAATCCCGCTCAACTACCTTTTATCGATCGCCTCAAAGAACAACTCTGAGTGTTTAAGTGATAGCATGTAAATGAATTAAAGTTTTTACTATCTCCGTTTTCCGGCTTTTTCATTTATAGCTTTCGCCACGTAAATCGTCTTGATATTCATGAATTCTTTGATACCGAATGGCGAAAGCTCGCGGCCATAACCTGAATTCTTGATACCTCCGAAAGGCAGGCGTGGATCAGATTTGACAAACGTATTAACAAATGAACTTCCTGCGTTTAGTTTTTCACGGGCAATTTTTTCACCTTTTTCTTTATCCTTTGTAAATACGGCAGATCCTAATCCATAACTTGTATCATTGGCAATTCGAAGCGCATCTTCTTCGTCCCTGGCTTTTATAACTGTTGCAACCGGTCCGAACAGCTCCTCTTCATATGCGGGCATACCTGCTGCAACATCGACCAATACCGTAGGTGGATAATAAAATCCATCCATATCCGGAATTTCACCACCGGTTAAAACTTTAGCACCATTTTCGACACTTCTTCGCACCTGATCATGCAGATTATCACGCAAATCTTCGCGTGCCTGTGGTCCGAGATCAACATCATTATTAGGATCACCCATTTTCTTTGAGTTCATCGATTCTACTAATTTCCTGACGAACTCGTCATATACCTTCTCAACGACGATGAACCGTTTAGCCGCAATACAACTTTGTCCGCTATTCAACAATCTCGAAGTAACACATGTATTTATTGCTTCGTCAAGATTGGCATCTTCAAGAACAACGTATGGGTCACTTCCACCAAGTTCTAATACCGTCTTTTTAAGTACGGCTCCCGCCTGAGATGCTACAATTTTACCTGCCCTGGTACTTCCTGTAAGTGTAACAGCTTTCACTACCGGGTGTTCTATAACATCTTTTGCTTTATCCCTGTTAATAAGCAGGGTACGAAATAAATTTCCGGGGAAACCGGCATCATGAAATATTTTCTCTATTGCCAACGCACATCCGGTAACATTCTCTGAATGCTTCAAAACCCCGGCATTCCCTGCCATAAGTGCGGGTGCTGCAAAACGAAATACTTGCCAGAAAGGATAATTCCACGGCATAATAGCCATTACCACGCCCATTGGCTGATAATGAACATAACTCTTACTTGCATCTGTATCCACCGGAACATCCTTAAGGATCTCTTCAGCATTATCCGCATAATAATCACAAACCCAGGCACATTTTTCTGCCTCTGCTTTTCCCTGGGAAACCGGTTTACCCATTTCATCAGCCATAAGTTGTCCGAATTCATCGGCCTGATCACGAAGGATTTTAGCTGCTTTTCTCATTTTTTCCGCTCGTTGAGCAAATGGCACCCGCATCCATTGCTGCTGAGTCTTATCAACATTCCGTAATAGTTCATCCAGTTCTTCCCGATCAATCTCGTCATAATTCTTAATAATATTACCATTTGCCGGATTGATTGATTGTAATGCTACTTTAGTTTCCATAATACTTTCAAATTCGTTTTTATTAATCTTCTACTTTATTAATGATTTCATACAACAAGACGTTCCAAAATATTGGTTCTGAAACAACCCTTTTATCTTGTTAACTATGCATACAGCAGTATTGTTGCTTTAATCTTATTTAATACATCTTTAAGCAGATCATGATCAATAATTAATGGCGGGGCGATGCGTATCAGGGTATTTGAATGCAATGTCCAGCCAAGAATAATACCTTCATCAAGACATGCTTTTACTACTTTTCGGGTCAACTCAAAATCACGTAATTGCAATCCCAACATTGCCCCTTTCCCCCTGACTTCAACGATCCCTTTTCCTTTCAGTATTGAACGGGCTGTATTTTCAATTGTAATTGCATTTTTCATGAGATCATCATCCAATAATGTTTTAAGAGCCGCATAAGCTGCCGCACATGAAACCGGATGCCCGCCAAAAGTTGTTACGTGATTTAATGGCGGATCGTATTTAAAAGTCTCAAAAATCTTACTCGAGCTCAGGAAAGCACCGATTGGCATACCTCCACCCAAGGCTTTGGCCAGACTCATTATATCTGGCACTACATTATACTGTTGAAAGGCAAATAAGGTCCCCGTCCTGCCAAAACCGGTTTGTACTTCATCAAAGATCAAGAGGGTTCCTGTATCGTTACAACGTTTACGAACTTTTTGCAACCAATCAGTATCCGCCGGTATTATTCCCCCTTCTCCCTGGATGGGTTCCATTATAACGGCTGCAGTCTCCTCATCGATTTTATGAAGCTCCGAATCATCATTAAAAGAAAGGAAATAAACATCAGGTAATAATGGTTGATAAGGGTCGCGATAAACATCCCTGCCGGTCACACTAAGTGAGCCGTGTGTATCACCATGATAGCTATTATGAAATGATATGAATTTATGCTTTCCTGTATATTTCTTAGCTAATTTAAGCGCTCCCTCGTTTGCCTCTGTACCACTATTTACAAAATATACGCGGTCGAGATTGGATGGAACCTGCGATGTTAATAACTCAGCCAGCTCAGATTGGGGTTTCTGAATATACTCTCCGTAAACCATAACATGCATATGGCGTTCAACCTGGTCTTTCACCGCCTGAACCACATTAGGGTGACAATGGCCTAAACTGCTAACAGCTATACCGGAAATGAAATCAACATATCTCTTCCCGTCGTCTGTATATATAAAAGGTCCTTCGGCACGTCTAATCATTAATCCCATGGGGTCATCACTGGTCTGGGCTATATGTTCATAAAATGATTTTGGGTAATCCATCAAATAAATGTTTGTTTTCTAAATTCCTGATTCGTTTTATTTTTGTATAAGCAACTATAGTATTCTTTGTTGTTATAAAATATCAGAATATTGCGTATTCATTTCCTTATAATTTTTATTTTTATCATCTTAGCTTATTATAGTATATAACATTATGACAATAGAACTTTATGGAGCATCCTATTAAATTATATCTCATCAACGGAATATTACTATTGTGTTTAAGCCTTACAATAGCTTGTAGTTCAAATAAAAAGCAGCAAAAAAAGAATACGAACATAAAGGATAACGCAGTCACGGAAGCTGACAGCAGTACGGTAAAACCTGTGAAGAATAAATTAGCACCCGGTACTATCGATATAACAGCCCGGATCATCATGTATAATGAGACTAACCCTTATCACGTGACTTTAAAAGTCCTAAGAGTGAACGGTTATGGTTCTTCAACACCAATGTTATCCGCTAACTCGGAATTAAAGGTTAATATATCTAAAGCGCTGCTGAACGATCACAAACTTGAAGATATAAAAAAAGAATTCACATCTATAAAACCCATTAGACTCATTTTGAAAAGTCAACAGGAAATGGCTATGGGACAACAGTCTGGCCCTAACTGGACTGTGATCAATTACCTTTAAATAAACAACTCATATTTATGAAGCATCCAGTACAAAAAGTTGTAGCTCTATTCATTGTATCGTCAATCTTAATCGGTGGGCTATACCTATGGAAACAACCCGCCGTCAATAGATCTTCAATAACGAAAGAAGGTACTAAATCTGAGCGTGACAATGGAGAATACATTGACAGGGATAATGAAGGCCGGCAGGAGTATTATTTCAAGATGTTGAGGGATCCTGCTACAAACAGAATACCTGCTAATGCCAGAGCTCGTGAGTTAGCATACGCTAAAAAATTGCTCGAAAATGAACACATTCGAAATCAAAAATTTTCGAATCCTACGGTAGCCTCTGTGTCCAATTCATTCGATTGGTCGCAAGCCGGTCCTTACAATGTAGGTGGAAGAACACGAGCATTAGCCATTGATGTTGCAAATTCAAATCATATTATCGCAGGCGGTGTATCGGGAGGTATTTGGGAATCGAAGGATAACGGAAAGACATGGTCCTTACGCAACCTCCCCAGTCAGAATTTAAGTGTGTCGTATGTTGTGCAGGATCCGCGGGCCGGCCATACTTCAACATGGTATTACAGTAGTGGTGAATTTATCGGAAATACGGCATCCGGTATGGGTAACAGCGCACCATATCGGGGAACAGGAATATACAAGTCTACTGATAATGGAGATAGCTGGACAATTTTATCCAGTACCCAGGCATCAAATTACACAACTTATAACAATCCATATCAGTATGTTTCCAAAATAGTGGTTAGTCCAACGACAGGATCCATATTTATTGCCAGTTACAATTTCGGTATTCTGAAATCCACAGATGGGGGGGCTTCTTTTAACCAAATTTTAGGTAAAGTGAATGATCACGTGTGGACGGGCCTTGCTATCAATAAAAATGGTGACGTTCTGGCGTCCTTATCTGCTCAGGGTTTTAATAAACCGGCGTCCACCAAATCCGGATTTTATTATTCCACAGATGATGGTTCTACCTGGAAGAATTTTACCCCGGCTGGTTTCCCAAGCTACTATGAACGGACAGTAATGGCTTTTGCCCCTTCCAAACCGAGTGTAGCTTATGCACTAACATATAATGGAACCACAACCAGCGATCAATCGAAAGTATCCTTTTACCAATTCACTTTTAAAGGAGATTCTCTCTATTCAGCTGCTGACAGGTCCTCCAATATTCCGAATTATGGTGGTAAAGTCGGACAATTCAATGTTCAGAATAACTATAACATGTTAGTTTCTGTTAAACCTGATGATTACCAATTTGTACTTATCGGGGCAACCAATTTATTCCGATCCGGTAATGGGTTTGCTACCTCTCCAACACAGGATTTTGGATGGGTTGGCGGTTATAGCACTGCTAATAATATTCATATGTATCCCGGACAACATCCGGATCAACATATGGCTGTTTTTGATCCACAAAATCCAACACATGTATGGACGGGACATGACGGAGGCCTCAGTTATACGACCGATATCACAGCAACAAGTACTTCGGGCAACCCGGTAGTGTGGACAGATATGAATCACGGGTATCTCGTATCGCAGTTTTATACTATTGCCTTGAATAAAACGGCTAATGATGACCGGGTATTAGGTGGAGCACAGGATAACGGTTCACCCTTTTTTAAGCTTACCGGTACCCTTAGCAGTAACGTGTCACAAGATGTGTCGTCAGGTGACGGTGGATATGCTTACTTAGGTTCAACCTATGGGTATACGGAAACGCAAAATGGAACTGTTACCCGCCATGGCTATAGCAGTTCGGGATCCATAACACAATTTACACCCGTTCAGGATGTGACGCCTGCTAATGCCGGTAACCAGTTATTTGTGACTCCTTATGCCATTGATCCGGGTTCGGAAAATGTCATGTACTATCTTGCGGGAGATTCCCTTTGGAGAAATACAAAAGTTGACGGATCAAGCCCGGGATCTAATTGGAAATTACTTTCAAATATAAAGGGACCGAGTGGTTATCAATTCACAAGCCTTAAAGTATCACACAGCCCTGCGCATATACTCTATTTAGGGGCATCCAATACACAAAGTGGTTCTACAACAAATCAACCATATGTTTACCGTGTAAATAACTCCGATACCGCTACTACCGCCCTGAACAGATCCAGTTCAAATTTTCCGAAAGGTGGATATATCAGCGATATTGCCGTTAATCCGAATAATGCTAATGACATATTAGTCATCTTCTCAAACTACAATGTTCCCAGTATATTTCATTCCAGTGACGGCGGACAGACGTACGCAAGTGTTGGAGGCAACCTGGATAACCTAAGTAGTGTCGGATCAACCAGTTTTGGTCCTTCCGTGAGAACAGCCACAATCTTACCTACTAATAGTGCCGGCACTTTTTACCTTGTGGGTACCAGCACAGGCCTTTATATAACTCAATCATTAAATGGGTCCAGTACCCAATGGTCTAAACAGGCAAACAGTTTAATCGGTAATGCGGTTGTTGAACGGCTGACTTCGCGTACATCTGACAATCGTATTGGTGTAGCTTCTCATGGACGGGGTATATTTATTGGAAAGCCGAGTAGTACATTACCTATAGCAAAACCTGTACAACAACCCTCCAATTTCAAATTGGCACAAAACTATCCCAACCCATTTAATCCGAGTACGAATATTTCGTATACCTTGCCTGTTTCCAGTAAAGTCACATTGACCGTTTATGATATCATGGGAAGAAAAGTAGCTCAGTTA
>DATFMH010000048.1:0-5233 GCA_035267045.1 Balneolales bacterium | reverse complement strand
TTCAAAAAGCTTCACCAAACATCAGGTAAAAACCGGTTGTATGTTGTCCAATACCAAAATCGAGCCTCAAATTATTCGTATCCCGGGGATTCATATCAAAACGAAGTCCGATACCTGAAGCCCATTTCGTATTACTTACGGAAAAATCCCTGAAATTATTCCAAACATTTCCAAAGCCGGAGAATATCGTGAAGCCGAATCTTCCGGCGATTTGTTGTCGAAATTCCGCTTGTATTTGTGAGGCATTGTTATCACGGTAACGTCCTTCATAATAACCTCTCATGATTTTATCACCTCCAATTACGGCCATATCACGAAAAGGGGGAGAACCGGAGATAAAACGTGTTATAGTTTGTAATGCAATAACAGTGTGACCGTTTTTTCTCAAATCGAAGTATCTGCGTGCATCCAATTGAAAAGAATTATATGGGTTTGATGTACCTAAAAAAGCAGGATTAAATAACAAGGAAAGGTTCAAATAATAGTCTTTTGTTGGAGTCAATATGCTATTACGTTTGTCCCATCGGGCTATAAATCCAAGCCCGGCCGATGTACTGCCTTTTGCACCATTAATATCAGGTGCATTAATTCGGTTACCCTCAGTATCTTTAAATTTTACACCTGATAACCTGGACCATCGAATTTGTGGTCCGATATATAAAGTCGGTTTAATTTGTTTTAAAAAGGATTGCTCAAGATTTATTTGAGTAAAGATAACAGACATCTCATCGCTATTCTTTGTGTTTGGCCCAACACCCCAGAACTTATCGGGAAAATAATTGATATAATAATTACCGGTTAAAATCCATGACTCATTAGGTAGAATGATATCAGGCAGGAAACTGCAGAGTATTTGATTTTTTAATGTGTAAATGGCAGATACCAGCATTGTGGATGATCGTGTTTCTGACCCGGCATTCTTTGGCTTAAACTGTCTGATCAACACACCGCCCAACATCAGGCTGGTCTCAGGGCTTGTTGCTATGGCTGGTAAAACAAGGTATTTACTTCTATAGGTACTGTCTTCCCCGGTAAAGCTTTGGTACGCGTATAAGGGATGAGATAATATTAGTATATAACATAGTAGAAGTAAAAGCTGCAATCTGATATGTGGTGATTTATCGGAAATCATACAATGATCAACTATTCAACTGAATAACGAAATACAAAAGCACAGAATCTCTTCCTAAGTATTTTATTATTTCAGTTAAATCACTTCTAAATAAGATAAATGTAATAATTAGAAATTTATCTGTACCTCAAGCGGCTAAAATAGTCCCGATGTAGTGGAATCCATGATATACACTACAGATAAACTTACTCCTGTATATACAAGATTGTATGGCAAAGAGTGAATAGTATCTCAGTTAATTTATTCCATATAAAATAGTTATTGCTATTACTTCACGGCATATTTATTCAATGGGAAGAAAAAAATGATGGGAAATAAGTTATGAAACAGGAAGAAAATAATATCATATCCCCATCGGGTAGTGACATTGCACAGCAGGATTTTAAAGAGAAGGTAAAATCAGAAACTGGTAATAAGGAAATCGAGAAGACACTGGGCTTAGGCAAATCAGGGTCGAGATATAAACGTTTAAAATGGTTTTCAGGATTGGCATTACTAATAATTGTTGCTGCTGCCCTTATATACTGGTTCAATTTTAGAGGTACAGCACCGATACAGTATAAAACGGCTGTGGTTCAAAGAGGCGGTCTTGTAGTCAAAGTTACCGCAACGGGTAACCTGGAACCTGTGAACACGGTCGATGTGGGAAGTGAATTATCGGGACTAATAAAATTGGTAAATGTTGATGTCAATGACCGCGTTCAAAACGGCCAGATTCTGGCAGTTATGGATACCAAACGATTGGAAGCGGAGGTCGTTCAGGCACAGGCTTCAGTAGCTTCAGCTCAGGCTTCTCTTGAACAGGCAATAGCCACTTTGCAGGAGCAGCAACTGCAAATGAATCGTATTGAGCAATTAAGTGTACAGAATTATGTATCCAAACAGGATTATGAAGCTGCAAAAGCGGCATTAACGAGAGCAAATGCGACCGAAGCAAATGCGAGAGCACAAATTGAAGTGGCAAAAGCCGCTTTGAATGTAGCCCAAACAAACCTCAGCAAAGCGGCTATTCGTTCCCCGATAAATGGTATTGTTCTTACTCGAAACATTGAGCCGGGGCAGGCTGTTGCCGCATCTTTTCAAACACCCGTACTATTCAGGCTTGCCGAAGATTTAACCCATATGGAATTGAATGTAGATGTAGATGAGGCTGATGTTGGCCAGGTTCAGGAAGGTCAGGAGGCTGATTTTACGGTAGATGCTTACCCGAATCGTATATTCCCGGCCAGGCTTACTTTATTGCATTACGCTTCACAAATGGTTGAAGGCGTTGTGACTTATAAGGGCGTTTTGGAAGTTAATAATCAGGATCTTCTTTTACGTCCGGGTATGACGGCCACAGCTGAAATAACAACACAAAAAGTGGATAGCGTAACTGTAGTGCCTAATAGTGCTTTACGATTTACTCCCCCGGGGATGCAAGAATCTGAGATACCTAAAAGTAAAGTCGTTTGGACTTTAAGAGAGGGCAAACCGGTGGCAATTCCCGTAACAACTGGTCTCTCTGATGGAGTAAAGACACAAATTTTATCCGGCGATGTTACACTTGGTATGACGCTTCTGGTAGATGTATCTACCGGCAAACAAGGAAGTACACGTTCAGAAGCGAGAATGATGTCGCATCCGCCTGTACGACGATCATCACGGTGAGTATAATATGCAGACACATAATGAAATAGAACCACGGCTATATGCCCAAAATAAAATGATGCCCGATGGTCTGCCGCTTGTTCATTTTAGTAATATTACGAGAATCTATGGAACGGGTGTGGCTGAGGTACGTGCGATGGACGGAGTAGATTTAAAAATCTATGATGGTGAGTTTGTAGCTATCATGGGTCCCAGTGGATCGGGGAAATCAACTTGTCTGAATATGATTGGTTGTCTGGATACACCCTCATCCGGATCATATCGTTTTAAAGGTGTTGAAGCCGGGAAATTGACACAAAATCAAAGAGCTTTGCTACGTAGAAATTATCTCGGATTCGTTTTTCAAGGATATAACCTGCTGAAACGTACCTCCGCACTTGAGAATGTTGAATTACCACTGGTGTACAGGAGAGTTAAGATTTCAGAGAGACGTCTTAAGGCTATGAAAGCTCTTGAGGCTGTGGGATTAAAAGGCTGGGAACATCATACACCTGGTGAATTATCCGGAGGACAGCAACAGCGTGTGGCTATTTCAAGGGCTATAGTCTCAGATCCATATCTTCTTTTAGCTGATGAACCAACGGGTAATATTGATTCAAGACAAAGCCACGAGATTATGAAGGTTTTGTCAGAGTTGAATGAAAAACAGGGTATAACGGTAGTTATGGTTACCCATGAACCGGAAATGGCTGCTTACGCAGATCGTGTCATTCATTTCCTGGATGGACGTGTGGTTGAAGATAGAAATAATGAGAAAATAAAACTATGATTTGGAATACACTTGCATTGGCGCTTCGTGAGATAGGTCGCAATATGATGCGTTCCTCGCTTACTATTTTGGGTATTGTAATTGGTGTTGCAGCTGTAATAAGCATGATTACATTAGGCGGAGGAGCTACAAAATTAGTAACTGACAGTATTGCAAGCCTGGGTAGCAACATGCTTACTATTCGCCCGGGGACACATGCAGGCCCGGGTGGAGTACGGTCAAGTGCGCCACTATTTGAGCAGAGTGATGCGGAGGCAATCTCCAGGGAAGTATCAGGTATTGCAGCCGTGGCACCAACAGTTTCTGCTCCGGTTATCGCCGTATATGGAAATGAAAATTGGTCAACCAGTGTAACAGGTACCGATAACGGATATTTTGATGTAAGAGATTGGATTATTGAAACAGGTCGTCGATTTACAGATTCAGAATTGAAAGCAGGGAAAATGGTATGTGTTATAGGGGCAACTATCAGGGATAAACTTTTCGGATATCAGGATCCGGTAGGGGCCACTATTAGGCTGGGTACCGTGGCCTGTCAGGTTGTAGGTGTCTTGAAATCTAAAGGAGAATCAACATTCGGTCATGATCAGGATGACCTGGTACTAATGCCTTTGCGGGCTGTACAGCGTCGATTTACAGGTTCGCAGGATGTCTCCATGATATTCATATCAGCGCAGAATAGTGATATAACAGATCAGGTAGAGAAAGATGTCGAAGCTCTGATGAGGCAGAGACGAAGGATTAAAATTGGGGAAGAGGATGATTTCAGTGTTCGGAATATGGCTGAAATAGCTCGCACAATGGCAAGTACTACCGGAGTATTAACGACATTCCTTGGGGCGGTAGCTGCCATTAGTTTACTTGTTGGCGGTATTGGTATTATGAACATCATGCTGGTATCTGTCACGGAACGAACGCGTGAAATAGGCATCAGGCTGGCTATCGGCGCTCTGGGCAGGGAAGTACTGATGCAATTTCTGGTTGAAGCCGTAATACTTTCCCTGTTTGGAGGTTTATTAGGTATCATACTTGGAATAATAGGAGCTCTGATCGCTGCATCAATGCTTAGTGTACCTTTTGTTTTTCAACTACAGATAATAATTATCGCATTTGTATTTTCCGGATTTGTAGGAATCATTTTTGGCTATTTCCCGGCACGTCGCGCTGCCGGTCTCGATCCTATTGATGCTTTAAGATATGAGTAATAACTTTGACCAGTAAAAATTAAGCATCAATCAGCACGTACATGCCACATGTCTGAATGTAATAGGCCGGGGTTTTATTAAAAGCTGACTCTTTTTACAGGATCATTATCCTGTAACTTGTTTATTACTCATAATTCTGCCAAAAACAATACCGGCAGTGAGTCCTGCTATAAGCCCGAGGATAAAAATAGCACCAAGATCGATATAGGTAATAGAATCGACAAATTCTTCCATAAGATTATTTGCGACGATCATAGCAATCAAAACAGAAAGTATCGATACGGTAATCAATGATGAATTCATAGTATCTCCCCAAAATTATAAGGAACATTGTTTTATAGACAATCTCTTAATACAAATTACCTATTCAACTTTAAACTCACAATTTGAAAGGAAGGGGGAAGATAATTATTCATTAGAATGCAAAGCTATTTTGTTCCCTTCTGAATCTTCAAAGATGGCTGTAAACCCATATTC
>DATFMH010000047.1:0-18977 GCA_035267045.1 Balneolales bacterium | reverse complement strand
TGATGCATAAAACATGATTCCGATACCGAACTCACGTTGATTATTCGGTTTTTCAGAATAAATAATGTTTACTTAATATCAGAGCATTTGTCGGTTGTCGGTTGTCGGTGGTCGGTTGTCGGTGGTCAGTTGTCGGTGGTCAGTTGACGGTGGTCATAGAATAATCTAATGTAACAGCTACTTTTATTAAGTAGATAGATTATAAGCTTAAACGAACCTCCCGTAATCTAATAAATCCTATTATCTCTATCACAGGTTGCCTTTATTACGGGCATGAAATAAGAACGGTATCATAAACTAATAAGATATCGATAATTTTGTGCACATAGTTAACAATATCGATGTCTAATTGTTTCAAATGTAGGTTCTTATATGAAAAAGCAGGCCATCCTCATCTTTTTTATTTTTTCTGAATGGTTTAGTCTTTTTGTCTTTTTTATGTACAAACAAAAGCAAGAACCTGTTTTTGTGTGTCTTGTTGGGACTTTCGTTTTTTTGTGTTTTCTCTTTCGACATGCTCAAGTTCCTGTAATGTCTTGATGATTTTACTTAGTAACCGGTTATGAAGAACGGTTCTGAATTAGCGTTACCAGAATGGATATAACCACATTAATAATATTTATAACTAATGAATAAATAAATAGTTATAAATAATTAACAAATAAGTTGAATAGTTGTTTTACGGGGTTAAATAATATAATATCAAGGAACTAAATGAAACGGAATTTTCTTTTTTTAAATAAGCTGTAAACAAATTCTATACCGAATGAAATAGCCAGCATTCCAACGAGGACCCATAAATGGGTAGGGTGATTTCCAATGGTTTGCCATATTAAAGCCAACAGAGCAAATAAACATAAGATAACACCAATGAAAGAGATCCATTTACGGCTTTCTGTTTGTTTTGCAAGCTTAATGTTTGCTGAATTAACACCTGAGAATATTATCAGGAAGCCCGCACTACCCATCATGGAGATACTGGATAAATCTCCCACATTGGCTAAAAATAAAGCTAAAATAGCAGTTATAATGAGTCCCTCAAGAGGTTTGTTCCAAACTTTATCTTCCAAAATTTTAGGTAATTCACCTTCCCTGGCAATCGTGTAACTTAGTCGTGCCGCACCGTAAAGTGTTGCGTTGATCGCCGAGAATGTGGATAGTAAAGCGGCTATGGCAATTAGTGTAAATCCGGCGCTTCCAAGAAATGGTTTGGCTGCAGCGGCCAGGGCATAGTCTTTAGCCTGAACAATTTTATCTACAGGGAGGCTGCCAACCGACACAAGGGAAACAAGTATGTATAAAACAATAACAAATATCACCGCAGAGTAAAATGCCCGGGGCAGAGTTTTCTTCATGTCTTTCACATCATTCGCTGTATTCGCGATAAGTTCGAAACCTTCATACGCCAGAAAGATGATCATTCCACCCGATACCAATTGTACTGTTGGAGACCAGTTACTAACAGCAATACGATGAGTATCTATACCCTGAAACCCGACTGCTACGAAGAATAACAACAGAGCTATTTTAATAGCAACGATATATTGTTCCGCTTTCCCGATTACTTTCGCGTTAAGCATATTGAGAACGGTGGGAATCAAAATTCCAAGACTGATAAAAAGATGCTTAATCAGAAATTGATGACTGCTGTGAAAAAAGGTTGCCCCGTAGCTTCCAAAAGCATACGAATAGAGTGCAAGCATGATTATATAACTTAGCCACAGCAGGTTATTGATACTTCCCGTAAAAAGATCGACACCAAATGCCTTATCCAGGTAAAAGACGGTTCCGCCCTGACTCGGAAAGTGAGTGGACAGTTTTGAATATGCATATGATGTAATAAGGGCGACGATACCGGCAATAAAAAAGGCTACGGGTGTTCCACCATGAGCCAATTCGACAGCTAAACCAAGAACGGCGAATATACCACCACCGACCATGCCTCCAATACCGATTGATACGGTTTCCCAATAGCCAATTTTGTTTTTATCCGAACTGCTCATTTTGCTTCCAATTTATTGAATACCTGAGAACCGAAATGATAAATTCCACTATATATAATTATTAATTATGACGCAAATCGGTTAACCGATTGCCGGAGTTATTAATGAAATGGATAATGATGAGATTTCGTTCTAATGGAAATAGATCAGTCTGATATCAGAAGACAGGTGCTTCTTCTTTTTGCCTTAAAAACTCGCGAAATCCCTGCGTATTATATTCAGCCATTCCGTGCCGTTCCGCTACAATATGACCCGCTTTCGAAATGACAAAAGTACTGGGGATGGCAGTTGTAGAATACACGGGTGGCAACGGCCCATCTAAAAAGTAAACCGGAAATGTAAAACCTTTTCTTTTAATAAAGTTTTTAGCTTTTTGGGTATTATTGTCCAGTGAAATCATAAGAAAGGCAATACCGGGAGATTTTACTTTATTATACAGGTTATAAATATCCGGCATCTCTGCTACGCATGGAGGACACCATGACGCCCAGAAATTGATAAAGATAACTTTACCTTTGAATTGGCTCAGATTTGCTTTTTGTCCGTCAAAAGTAATCAGGGGGAGGTTATAATCAGCCTTCTTTTGAACAGTTGATGAAATATGCGTATCGGGTTTAAATAAACCCGTCCATAAGATAACCCGTTGCAGTTGTCCAATAACTTCTACATACCAACCGGTTGAATAGAGTACAATTCCAACAACAATAATGACAGCCCATTCTATGAGATCGCGATTTTTAAATTTAAGTTTGGACATAGGAGAATATGTTGACGATTAATAATTTCAGTAAATCAATAACTTTTGAAATAATATATAACTAAATGGGAATAAATTTATTTGATACTCAGTGTAGCCATTTTATAGTTCATATTCATCAAACTAAAAGATATTAGAGTGTTATAATCCGGGCAGCTCATTTCAATATAACAGCTTACGTTATAGAAATATCTCATAATAACCTGTTGTGGTAAATGATATATGAAGATTTTCCGTAATGTGATTATAATATTTATTGTAATAATTACCATTCTTTGGGGCCTATCCTTCCTATTATCAAGTAAATACACTGTTGAACGATCAATAATTATTGCTGCTCCGGTTGATAGTGTGTTTTCTTATGTGAGCGATTTAAAGAAATGGAAATACTGGAGCCCATGGTTGTCAGTAGAGTCGGATACTTCTATAAATTATAGCTTCAGTACTTCTGGAGATAAAACACGTATGAAATGGAAAAGCCTGAAATCAGGAGACGGTGAAGTTTCAATCATAACCACTGTACCGAATCAAAGAATTACATATTCTCTAAAAGTTGAAGGATTTGAAACACATCAACGAGGAGAGTTTCTGTTTGGTAACTTTAATGGCAGTACCCGCGTTAAATGGATTGATAAGGGGGATCTGGGTCCAAGTCCAATGTCTAAATATTATATAGTTGTTATTGAAAATATGATCGGCTCAGATTTTGACAGGGGGTTGCATAATTTAAAAAGAGCAGTTGAAAAGTAAATTCAATAGCGTTTTTACCTGAAATAGTTTTCCCGGACACTATTTATTTTTTGTACCAGGAAGCTAACATCCTGTTCCGTTGTTTTATAGTTCGTTATGCAGGCTCTGAGTACCGGTTTATTGCCGTTAAGCATCGTTGTAGAGATCCATGCATCTCCTGATTTTACAATTGTACGGGAGACGAGCGATAAAAATATTTCAGAACGGCCGTCTTCATGTTCATTATCAACAAAACAAACAATGGGTAAGGGAGTATTATTTACCACTTCCCATCCATTTTTAATCAACGCATCTCGTAGAAAATCTCCCATCTTTTTTTGATGGCGCAGGGCTTTTGCATAACCATCCCAACCGGCGGCCATGAGTGATAAAAATACCTTTAAACCGATGAAGCGCCTTGACCATTGTATAGAATGATTAAACGGATCAATAACATCGAGTCCGGCTGCCTCTTTGGGCATATAATTAGTAGCCATCCCGAATGTTTGGGTTAGGATCTCTTTGTGTCGTGTTATATAGATACCGGCACCCATAGGAACAGAGAGCCATTTATGGGCATCAAATGTTAAGGAATCGGCACGATGGATTCCTTTTAGTAAATCCCTGAGTTCAGGTATGAGAGCAGCGGCTCCTCCCCATGCGGCATCCACATGAAACCAAATGTTTTCACGTTCAGCTATTTGGGCGATTTCATTAATGGGATCAATGATGCCGGCATTCGTTGTTCCGGCATTGGCTACGATCATAAATGGTTTGTAACCGTTATCTTTATCTTCCTGAATGATTTGGGACAACAAAATCGTGTCTGTTTCATAGCGCTCATTAACTGGTATTTCTCTGAGCGCATCTGTCCCGAGTCCGCTGTTTTTGGCAGCTTTCAGAAATGAGTGGTGACTTTCTTTTGACACATAGAGGGACGGTTTTTGTGAAATAGATTGTAATCCATATCGTCCATAATCCGGAAAAGTGTTAGATAAAGCAGTTAAGACAGCTGTATGATTAGCTTCGGCACCGCCTGATGTGAAGGTCCCGTCAACCTCTGCAGGATTAAACCCGAAACGTCCGGCTAAAAGCCGTACAAGATGATGTTCTATTTCGATAGCCAGCGGGCTGTGGCTCCATGCAGCCAATTGTGGATTAAAGGCCGCAACGATAGCATCGGCGGCAATACCCATGGTAGTCGGGGCCGGGTTGAATAAACCGAAATACCTGGGATGCGGCGTATGTGTTTGATATTGGCTTAACCCCTTTGTGATGAAATCTATGGTCTCAACAGGATCGGTTGCCTGTTCGAAAGTGATCTTCGAGAGTATATCCCGTAATTTTTCCGGATTCAGTTCCGGAGTTACGGGACCTTCTGAAACATTCGATATATATGTTTCAATCGATTCATAAAGTTTCTGCCAAAGTCTATGGCGGTCGTCAGTTGTCAAACTTAATATATCAGTATCTTTCATATAATAATTGGATGAAATAAGAGGGCCATTCAGGATAATTTGCAAAGTCTTAAAGTAGTAAGGGGAGGTTATAATTGCACGATTATTCGCAAAAAAATCATTGTAAAAATTATTTCTGCGCTTGTTTGGAATATGACCAGCGTAAGATCAAAGTGCCGAAAATACCACTGAGTAGAGAAGCTATGAGAATGCCAATTTTCGATAATTCGAGTGCATGAGGATCTGTGAAAGCAAGGGTACTAATAAAAAGGGACATAGTGAAACCAATGCCGCCAAGCAATGACAAACCATAAAGTACAGATCGGGTGTATTTATTATTGGGCAGATCAGATATTCCAAATCTTGTAAGGATCCAGCTAAAACCGAAGATACCAATCTGATTGCCGAAGAAAAGGCCTAAAATGATACCCCAGGTCAATGTTGAATAATATGCTTCTGAAAGTATTGTCGCATTTAATGTGACTCCGGCATTAAAAAATGCAAAAAGAGGCATAATAACGTAAGCCACAAATGGGTTAAGCGAATGCTCCAATCTGTGAAGTGGAGACTCAGAGTTTTTGACAATATCGGAAACGGCATTAAGCATGGTTTCCCGCTGTTCCGGATCTACGGATAGAGTTTGATTGGTTTTATAGGTCGGCACATATTTACTTAGTATGGAAAACAATTCCTGATAGAGGGTTTTGATGGGAGTTTTCTGGCAAACTGGTATTAAAAATCCAAGTGCTACTCCTGCTATCGTAGCATGTATCCCTGATTTCAGGAAGGCAATCCATAATATGATACCGATGAACAGGTAATAACGTATTTGTGTTATCTTGAACTGATGGAGTAATCCCAATAACAATATGCACAATACAGCAATCAATAATGGCATTAAGTAAAGGTGAGAGGTATAGAATACTGCAATAATGAGAATGGCAAATAGATCATCGGTGACGGCCAGAGCGGTTAAAAAGATTTTAGCCCATATGGGAACATATCTTCCCAGTAAACTTAAAATGCCGATCGCAAATGCGATATCGGTAGCCATAGGAATCGCCCAACCCGAACTATATTCAGTCCCATAATTGAACATGAGAAAAATAACAGCCGGGAATAAGGCTCCACCTACTGCCGACAGAACAGGAAGCAAAGCTTTTCGGATGCCTGTTAGCTGTCCGAAGAAGAATTCCCTTTTTATTTCCAGTGCTACGAGTAAGAAAAAAACGGCCATCAAACCGTCGTTGACCCAATGAAGGAACGTCTTATCCAGGGTATATCCGGATATATGTATCGATAATGTTTGTTCGAGTAATTGATGGTAATAAACCTTTATTGGAGTATTGGCTGCGATAAGGGCTAATAAAGTCGCAAAGATCAGAAGAACACCTGATAAGGATTCTGTCCGGACAAATTCCTGAAAAGGAGATAGTACTTTTTTATGAGATTTTTTTTTCACCAATAAAAATAAGTATAGATTGAATAGTTAAGATGTTATTTATTTTAGCTTTAGAGGTTTTGAAAGATAAATAGTTGCATTGACACCATTAAATATTCTACATAGATCCGACAAAGATTCTCATCATGCTGTTCCTTTAAATTTAAGTCTTATAATGACTTAAATACGGTTAGAATCTATTTATAAAAGAATGAAACCGGCTAATATTAGAAACATGTAATGAAATAGTTATCTGGCATCCGCACATCTATTTTGAAAGTAAAGGCACATGAATCATGATGTATTCAATTTTGTTCATGTGTATGAATAAGCGAAATGAGTTTATTGAACTAATCATTAAAGAATGAAAGAAACGGAGGTTTCCGTGGTTACAAGAGATGACATTTTAGAACTTCTGGAGCGAACGAAAGGCAAACAAAATGTATCCATCTACCTGCCTACTCATATCAAGGGAGATAAAGTTGAACAAGATCCCATTCGTTTCAAGAATTTATTAAAAGAGGCTGAAAATAAACTTAACCGTCTCGGGAGCAATGAGAACGATATCGCTCATATTTTATCCCAGGCGTATGATCTATTGCCCAATGATGATTTCTGGCAGCATCAAAATAAGGGTTTAGCTGTTTTTTGTGCTCCTGATTACTTTGCCTACTTCAGAGTACCAATTGTATTCGAAGAAAAAGTTAATGTTGGTAACCGTTTCATAATTACACCCCTAATACCTGAAATAACTTATGATGGTTCATATTATGTGCTTGCATTAAGCAAAAAGGATGTGCGTTTCATACAAACTTCCAGAAGCGGTTTAAAAGAGATTGAATTGGAAGATATGCCACAAAATTATAAAAATTTCATGAGTTATTATGTGATGCAAAAGCAGGTGCAGGTTCATTCGGGGGCACCGGGCAGATCCTCTGTATATCATGGCCACGGTATAGGTACCGATGATGAAAGAAAACATCTTGAGAATTTTGTTAACAAAATAGAAAACAAGGTGACAAGCTATCTTAAAAATTATAATAAGCCCCTGATTCTTGCCGGAGTAGATAAAATCACTTCACTTTATCGTAATAAAAACCAATATAACCACTTGAAAGAGCCGTTTATAAAAGGAAACCCGGACAGAAAAAGTATTGCTGTTCTGAATGATGAAGCATGGCATATTATGCGTGATTTTTACCGGGAAGAAATGATGAGTGAATTAGCTCGTTTCGGACATCTGTCTGATACGACTCAGACATCCACGGATATACATGATATCATTAAATCGGCTTATATCGGTAAAATCGATACGCTTTTCATTGCTGAAGGCAGAAGAAGATGGGGATTGTACGATATGTCAAAAAATATGGTCCAGGTTCAGGGAAAAAGGGATAAAAAAAGTATCGATTTATTTAATGAAACAGCTATAAAAACAATTGAGGGCAAGGGAGCTGTTTATGTATTTCCCAAAAATGAGATGCCTGAAGGTACTGATATCGCCGCTATTTATCGGTACCCATCTTAAACATAGCATTAAAAAAGGCTTGTAATGCGGGTACAAGCCTTTTTGATTTTATTGTTATGCTATAAAGGACAGAATTATTGCCAGTTATCTTCTTTTTTGTATTGCCTGATTCTTATTTCGTTGCAGGCAGATACTTGTTCGGTATCTTATGTGATGCATCTTCTTCATACCACATTATGGACAGCACTTTATAATGGCCGTTTTGTCTGATTAGTTGTATGGAGTTAATACCGCGAACATTTTGCGGTTTATCATTCATAATGTAATCGGATTGATAGGTACTGAAAACATGCACGATATTGCCGAATTGTTCGGTGATTCGATGTATCTCTTTTTCAGTGAAATTTTGCAATAGTCCGGAATTTACCTGTTCCTGAAATCTATGTACGAAATCGTCAGGGCTCATTTGTAAATATTTATCACCCTTTACAGAAACAAGATTGGCATTTTCTATAAACAAGGGAGTAAAAGCATTCCAATCAGGTGTTTCTCCTTTCTTAAAATTCACAGCTTTATAAAGGGCATGTAAGATAGAATTTAAAGATGCATAACTGGTAGTATCAGTAATTTGTTTTTTACTGACGGTATTACTTGTTATGGCATAAATTTTATTTGGATAGATGGAAGTGACTATTATAAGAGATAAGAATAATATCCATTTATTTTTCATAAGAATATATCGTGTATTTCGGTTAAGGGTTATGTATAAGAGATGGTGAGTCTCATAGACTCAGGAATAGTTGTGAATGGTCTTTAAATTATTCACCGGTTATAAATACGGCATGATTATTTGAAAAGTTTCAAGAGGTAAGTTTATAGAGTTGAGGCCGGGTTTCAGATATGCGTTTAATGATATGTTTGGCTTCCAAATCCAGTTTAACGACTTCAACATACCAATTTATGGATCCGTCAAATTTGTCCTGAAGTGATTCCCGAACACAATTTGCCATATCAGTGTATGACATCATAGGCTGAGCTTCCAGGCATGTAAGAATGGATGCACGTATAATATCATATTTTTTCTTACTGATTTTATTGCCCTTTTTATGATTATCAGGGTGCAGGGTGAGATTCGTATCACCCATAATGGATAGAAGTTATTTGAGGGTTATGGTATAATAGAAATCACTTACATTTTTAAAATTTTCCGAACTTCAAATTAATTACTCCTGAAACACCACTCAGATTAGCATCACTGACAGTCTTCATGTTGGTACCTGTAATTAATCGGTAATCAATGCCGGCTCCAAGCCTGACAAAATTGCTAATGTTGTAATTAATATGGATGCCCGGTTCAATTATGGTATACTGACTCGATTCATAGTTATATTGATTGACACCTTTAATGTGATCGTTAACACCACCGGCACCAAATAAAATACTGCCTGAAATATGAATTTGCTGATTGGTATGATGAATAAGTTCTAAATATAAACCTCCAAAGCCCATAGTAAGATATAGTTGTTGTCCAGAGTCTTTAGTTACGCCTGTTTCAACAGCATTCAGCAGTACGTAACCGCCTCCCCCCATCTCCAGGCTGTTTTTGGAAGGAAAATTAATAACCCAACCGGCATTTCCACCCAATAAAGAAGATGATTGATTATTAATCGAGGTAATTTTATAAGTTGGGGTTATGAAATAACCACTTCCACTCGTTTTTCCTAAAATACCACTCGAATCCTTTTGAGCATAGGCATCTGAAATTATAAAAATGAATAATAAACAGAATAAAAAGCGTTTCATCTGTATTGTAATATTATATTATTTATATAATTAGAAATTATTATTTGTTAAATCTAATAAAGCATGTATGAAAAGTATAATTGAATTAGCGTTATTATAAAAATATTAGGGAAAGTTTTAATTATATATACAGAAACCTGGTTCAGATTTCAGAACATTTATTTAAATAAGAAGCGACGGGTAGATTATTGAATTAATTACATTAATATGTTGAAATCGGGTTAGATTTTCATGTTTCTAATATAGGTGACCTGATTACTAACTTTGTTTTTCGTTTAATTCTTGTATTACTCATTTTAAAATTTACCGAACTTAAGCGTGAGTACACCGGACCATCCACTGAGATCGGAATCAGTAGCGCCTATCAGGTTTGAACCAATTATAAAGCGATAACTTAAACCGCCGCTTATCCTAAAAATCTTAGCCACGTTGACGATCGCGTTAACACCCGGTTCAAATGCGAAAAATGAGTCGGTGTCAAAGGTGTTATCGTTGTTTTTATAACGATAACTGACACCCCCACCGCCAATTAATGCCTGGGCGCCAACATGAACAAGTTTAAGAGGGCGGTAGATATACTCAAATTCCAGGCCTCCGTAACCAAGTGATAAGTAAAGTTGTTGATTATTTCTGAAAACGTTGGTTGCTTTTACATCGGTTACAAGGCCGTACCCGCCGCCCCCGATTACAAGGCTTTTATCCGGTGATAATTTAAGAATCCATCCACCGCGTCCGCCGGCGAGGAGCGCTGTTTCACCACTAATAGAGGTTAATTTAAAAACCGGTCCTCCAAAGCCACCATGATCGATTTGACCACTGAATAGTGTTTCTTCTGTTTGTTGGGCATAGGCGGGAACAACAATAATGATCAATAAAATAAGAAAACCTATTTTTTTCATAAGTCTTACTCTTTAGATGAATAGTTTCAGAGTTTAAATAGCAAAGAATAATTATGAATTCTTATTTCTGCAGATCAATAAATTAATAAAATCAAACACCTTAACACTCAAACACTAGAACACTCTAATAATTTTCTTAAAGGATTCAGATAATAATTATCCCAGTTGTCTTCGACAAGTTCATAGGAATTTTCAGGAATATTTTCATGCTTTAGTTCCAGCACGGTCGAATAGCCGATTCTTTTTAAAACAAAAGTAACTTTCGTGGGATCCTCCCAATCTTCGGCTATCCATTCCTGTATTATCTTATTTTTACGGACTTGCCTGTTCTTGCCGTAAACTTCACTATTCCAAAGTGAAAACACTCCACCCGGTTTTGGCTCCATGATAGCCGGAGCCCCGGACCATTGTTCAATAAGATCCGGATCAGTCAAGGCTTCATAAACCTTTTCCAAAGGAGCATCTATGATGTATTTCTTAGTCAAATTTTTCATGATTCCGGTTTTTTAACGATGAATAGGTATTCTCGTCTTGATCATCATGAAAGATGATGTTCTCATAATCCCAATACGGAATGTAATTTTAAATCTCTCTCTTATAATTTATATAGGTATAAAAAGAAGAAAATGAAGGGTAGATAAGTCCAATTTAGAAATTTTTAATGAAGGAAGGCCGTTATAAAGGACATGAAAACCAATGATCAATAAACAAAAGTGAGTAACTTCAACCTATAGAATTCTGAAATTTACCATCTCATATTCAAATTCAAGAATTTGTTTATTGATCATACGGCTATTTTAATACGTTGGCCGTAAGCAACCTATTAGATATCAACCTAAATATCTTTTGTACCATTTTATAGCAAGATCGGCCACTTCTTCAAGTTTACCTTCTTCTTCGAACAAATGAGTAGCTCCTGCAACAACAGCCAGGTTTTTGGTTGCTTTTATACGATTGTAGGCTTGTTGATTAAGTTCGAGTACGCTGTAATCCTCACCACCGACGATTAACAAGGTAGGTGATTTGACCTGATCGAGTATATTCATGGCTAAATCAGGTCTGCCTCCGCGTGAAACGATGGCTTTAATTTTAATTCCTAATCGTGCAGCAGCTTTAAGAGCTGAAGCAGCACCGGTACTAGCCCCAAAATACCCAATGTTACGTTTTTTTATTTCTTTCTGATCGAGTAACCATTCAGTGACTTGCAGTAACCGTTCCGTAAGCAACCCAATATCAAAACGGGTTTCGTAATTCCTGTCCTCTTTTTCCGTGAGAAGATCAAAAAGAAGAGTACCCATTTCCTGTTTTTGGAGTTTTTCAGCTACAAAATTATTACGTGGACTAAATCGACTACTCCCGCTTCCATGTGAAAAAATAACCAAACTCCGTGCATTTGTTGGGATAACTAACTTACCCTCAAGTGTTACTTTACCGGCCGGTATCTGAATAAGAGTGTCTATATATTGATCAGCAGTGGTCTTCATGATATAAGGTTTTAAAAATTTAAAAATAGGCCTGGTGAAATTTTAAATCGAACTTCACCAGGCCGGTTCAAATGTTTAATACATATCTCAGGCGACTATCGGGCTTTTGGCTTTCAAATTTATTTTTGTTTCAGCCAGGTGTGATAATTCCTTATCATATTTCTTTTCTTCTTCCAGGATTCCATAATACATTTCGGCCACTTTCATCATACCCAACGTTTCGGCGTATGCGGCAGCAGTACCGTAGCCGGCGATTTCACAATGTTCTATATGTTGAATGGAATTAATAATTCCGGCATCCATGACTTCCGGATCCGAACATCTTTTAGCTATTTCCATTCCCTCATTGATCAATCCTTTCATCGATTCGCATTTGCCTTCCCTGGATTTTTCATTCATTTCTTTGAAAATATTATCCAATTGCCGGACTTGCTGCTTAGTTGTTTCTATATGTTTATTGATGATCTGCTTAAGTTCAGTCGAATTGACTTTAGCTTTAATTTCAGGAAGAGCATCAAGTTGCTGCTTTTCACTATCATAGAGATGTTGTGTTTGCTGTACAAGCAAATCACGCAGGGTGGTTATTTCTTTCATAATAAATCCTCAGAATATTAGTGGATATTTCAGTCCTATCTATCTATGGATATATTACAATACAAAGATAAAAATCGTAGTAAGTTAAACCATTATTTATATTACTCTAATGTAGGAATAAAACGTGGTGCTATGCCTTACGAAAATGACCATCAGGGATAATCTTCAATATGGCATTTCAGGGTTACCCATTTATGTGTTCATCATTCCAGAGGTCAATTATTCGTTTTAGATCCTGATCCGTAAGGTTTGGGTAATCATCATATCCCTGAGCGATTGACCGGCAGCGTTTATAAGTTTCTAAAACCGTAATATCATCTACCATGCTTCTGAGTTGATTTATAATATCTTTGTCAGCCACAGGAGCGGCAACTATCACCTTCTGTGCTTCATGTTTTTGGCAGGCAATGATTGAAGCCTGAAGAACGGAAGCCGTGACAATGCCATCATTAACTAAAATGACAATACGATTCGTTAGATCCGGTAGTGGTTTATTATCACGCAGATAGGCTTTGAGCCTGTCTATTTCTTTCATACTGTTAGCAACGATCTTATCTATCGTTTCCTGTACGAGATCCTTTTTCGCAAATTCGGCCAGATAGATACTTCCATCTTCGGTAACAGCACCAAAAGCTGCTTCGGGATTGTTGGGATATACGAGTTTATTGCTTAATAAAATGTCAAAATCGGCATCAAGATATTTTGCCGTATGATAACCGACTATAACGCCCCCCGGAGGTAAAGCCAAAACAAGAGGGTTAAGGGTTTTATATTGCTCAAGTGATTTACCGAGCTCATGGCCGGCATTCTTTCTATTTTTAAACATCTCTCTATTAATTAATGAAGCATAATCAAAACATGTCTTGAGTACTTTTAAAAAAGATAGCTGAATAGTAATATTTATTATCTCTTATATTTCAAGGTAGCAATAGCAAATGGAGTTAAACCATTAAAATTTAAAAAACTTTATTGATGCATAGGTTATAGGGCCTTAGAGATGAATTCTTTGAGTGCTTTTGCGTTCATCGTCGCAAAGCCATGGGCATCATTGTTGAAATAACAGTACACTTCTTTACCCTGGTTTTCCCATTTTATTATATCCTTCGCCCATTTCATAAGTATTTTATCCGGATATTTTCCCTCATAAGGACCGGTTGATCCATGTAACCGTATATAAACGATATCAGATGTGCATTTTTTGGGAGATTCGTAGCCAGCCAGATCATATATGCATAAAGCAATGTTATTATCATGTAGCAGGCCTATGGCCTCTTCATTCATCCAACGATGATCCCTGAATTCAAAAGTGTACGTATAATCGTCGGGGAGCCGGGATATGAAATTTTTCAAACGCTCATAATTAAATTTCCAATTCGGAGGTAATTGAAAGAGAATCGGTCCCATTTTATCTCTGAAATAAACCATTCTCGATATAAACTTAGAGAGGCTCACTGCCGGATCTTTTAATTTTTTCATGTGAGTGATATACCGGCTTGCTTTTACCGAAAACAAAAAGTTTTCAGGAACTATGTCGATCCAATGTTTAATTGTATCTATAGCCGGGAGATTATAAAACGTGTTATTAACTTCAACGGTCCGAAACTGCCGGCTGTAATAAATCAATTGACTATGTTGATCTGTGCCTTCGGGATAAAACGTCCCTAACCAATGGGCATAATTCCATCCCGAGGTTCCGATATGAATGAGTGAGTGATCACTCACGCTCATAGCGACCCATAAGTTGGCCTTCCGAGAGAATATGTCCTTTCATAGCATCAACAAGTTCGGTTTTGGTGGCACCCGGATCGAGATTCAGCATCGTGTTTAATGCATAGATTCTGAAAAAATAACGGTGAGTTCCCGATGGCGGACAGGGACCTCCATAACCGAGTTTGCGAAAACTGCTGGTTCCGTTGACTGCTCCATTTTTAAGTTTCTTATCGGCGGACGTATTTTCAGGAAGTTCAGTTACAGACGGTGGTATATTGTATAATACCCAATGAATCCAGGTTTGCCCCGGCGCATCCGGATCTTCAACAATAAGTGCCAGGCTTTTGGTACTATCGGGAATATTTTTCCAGTTAAGAGCCGGTGATATATTTTTACCATCACAGGTATATTGAACAGGTATCATTTCTCCTTCTTCAAATGACGGACTGGTTAATGTAATACTCATATCGGGTTCCTTATTATCTTGAGAATATACTTTTGGGTGTGTAAAAAGCAATAGAATTGTAATCAATAGAGAGGCAATAAGAGAGAAGGATATATTTTTCATTTTATTGTTATTAAACCGTTTGATCTATGTAAGTGTATTTAATAATGGAATTTATAAAATATTAGCAGAAGAAAAACCGGTGTCATTGTCAGATTCGATATGGTGGTCTAAAAAAGTCTATAGTAATTATTTGTACTGTATAAAAGATAAATAAAAGGTTATGGATATACTTTTAAGTAACAAATAATTAAAACTTATTAACATTGTAGGTATAAGTTGAGCCACCACATAAAAATACCGAAATTACCCGATAGCAATGTAGGTGTAAATTTATTTGGATTATGACCTATCGGAGTGGTTATGTATGGTCTCCGAAAGATATGTAAGGATAAGCTTTCCGGTATGTCATGATATGTATTTCAAAAATCAGTGGTAAAATCACTTCCATTACATTTCTAAAGGTCAATTGAAAAGGTTTATTAAGATTTATAGGACGGTAATCAATTAGTAAATATGACAAATTCCGGACAAGAAATATCCAATCGATCTCCATACTATTATTCCACAGAAATGAGCCGGTTCGTTGATGATAATGATGCACTTCAATCTGTAGTTTTTATGAAAAATGCTGATATTCCAGCCGGTATCCTGCAGATTTTTAATGAATATAATTTTGATATTCGTAAAGTTTCGGATGAAACAGATCTGTTAAACTTGGCAGATAATAAATTGCCGGACCTGGTTATTGTCGGGATAGATGATGAGGGTATTACATCGTCCATCGATCAGTTTATGTCTGTTCATGGGACAAAGAAAATATTATGTGTCGCTGTCTATAATAGTAAAAACAATGAAATCATCGATTATGACAGGATAGATGAAGCGATAGACCTGTCTGATAATGATCAAAAGATTAGAAACCGGATTAAACTAATAAGAAAAAGAATCCCTGAACGGCGACGAGCAAATAACGATCAAAAGAAACTTGAATGGGGATCTCGGCATATTGCTGTAGTCGATGAGTTGATTAGACGGTCACTGGGTGGGTATGATATTAAGACAGTTTTTAATTATATCGTACAAGTAATCACAGAGACTCTATTTGTAGATTATTGTGAGATCTTAAAACAAGATACGGATCATCAATTACTGGATATAAAATCTTTTTTTGGCAATTACTCGCCCGAATGGGGAATGTACTCATTCAACAAATCGGAAGATGAATTGGCATGTAAGACTCTGACATCTTCGGAATTGCTTATAGTAGATGATTTTTATGATGAAAACATACATATAATACCACAATATCTGAAAAATTATCATATTGTTAGTGGAATATCGATATCTATCCCTGGAGAATCAGAACCATATGGAATAATGAGAGTATTTACGAATAGAAGACGTTGCTTTAGTACTATAGATACCGCATTCTTACACTCGGTAGTAAATATTCTGGCAGTTTTAATAGAACGTAAAGAGTATGAAATGGCTTTGCGTAGGAGCGAAGAAACGGTACGGACAATTTTAGAGACATCGCTTGAAGGTATTATTACCATGAGTAAAGATGGGAAGATCCTCTCTTTTAATAAGGCTGCTGAAAATATATTCGGATATGAATATGCCGAGATAAAGGGAAGTAAAATATCTAAACTGTTTTCTCCACCCTACAATGATGAACTCGAGTTATTATTTGAAAAAAAGACTGATTTATCCATACCGGAATATTTGTCGAAAGGAGAAGTAACCGGCAGGCGAAAAAATGGAGCGGGTTTTTCCATGGAAATTGAGATATCCGAAGTTAAGTTAAAGGACATGGAAATCCTGACGTGTGTTACTCGTGATATCTCGGAACGGCGACGTTTGGAACATGAGATATTGAATATCAGTGAAGAAGAACGTAAACGGATAGGCCGGGATTTACATGACGGCCTTGGCCAAATGCTTACAGGTATTGGATTGATGAGCCAAAACCTGGCTTCAAAATTTAAAAAAGAGGGGCTGCCCGGTACGAATGAAATTGAAGAAATTACGAAAATGCTAATAGAAGCTGATGAATATGCCAGGAACTTATCGAGAGGTTTGGTCCCGATAGATATGAAAGCTAATGGGTTGTCTCTATCATTGAGACGGCTGATTGAAAACATACAGAAAACCGGTGGTGTTTTCTGTCGTTACAGTGAAAAAGGCGAGCCATTAATTTATGACAGTACGGAGGCATTGCATTTATATAGGATTGCGCAGGAAGCAATTAATAATGCTTTGAAGCATGGAAAAGCAACAGATATTAGTGTTGTACTTGAAAGTAAGGAACAGGAAATAAGATTAACCGTGTCGGATAATGGAATTGGGTTCCCGGTCGAAGAAAAAGAGAATCCCGGGATAGGAGTGAGAATAATGAATTATCGTGCCCGAATGATAGGAGGAACCCTAAGTATAGAACGTTTAGGTAATGGGATTACAAAAATAATTTGTAACGTTCCGAATAATATTAATTCAAGAGAGTTTATGACTTAGCCAGTAAGGAGTCTGGGGTGAAAAAGAAAATTATAATCGTTGATGATCATCCGTTGATGCGGAAAGGATTATCGCTAATACTTGAGTCGGAGCCTGATCTTGAAATTTGTGGTCAGGCGGCAAAAGCTGAAGAAGCTTTACATTTATTGGATGAATTAAATCCGGACATGGCCATTGTGGATGTGTCACTGCCGGGAATGAGCGGGCTGGAACTTACTAAACATATGCTTGCTCTTAAACCTGAAATGATCGTATTGATCATTTCACGCCATGATGAAGTACTCTATGCGGAGCGGGCTATAAGAGCCGGGGCTAGAGGATATGTTATGAAGCGAGTGGCGAGTGATGTTATATTAAAAGCAGTACGGAGGGTGTTAAATGGTGGAATATATGTCAGTGATGAAATTAACGAACGTTTGCTGCTGGGTATGGCATCAGGCCATAAAAGATTGACTCAGTCACCGCTTGAAATTTTAAGTGATCGTGAACTCGAGGTATTCGAATTAACCGGCCGTGGATTGGGTACACGTGAAATAGCTGAGAAATTGTACTTATCTGTTAAGACAGTTGAATCGTACCGGGCACGTATTAAAACTAAATTAAACCTGAGTAATGCTAACGAACTTGTCTTACATGCGGTTCAATGGGTGGAAGGCGAGAGTAATGTATAAACAATGATGAAATTATTTTAATTATTTGTAGGTATTTACCTTAGGCAAGGCACTTAAAAATTATTACATGGATCGGCAGGTTACGCTGTCAATGGTATATCTCATTGTTGCAGTAATTGTTAATGATAATTCATTCTATAATTACGCAATATAGTTATACCTAAGGAGGCAGAATATGAGTGACCTGACCAAAGATCCTTCAATGACACCTATCAGAAATTTGAGACGTGAAATGGATCGTCTTTTTGATGATTTAGTACCGTTTCGCCTATTCGATGAGGAGCGCAATATCGCTACCGGTGTCTGGAATCCAAGAACGGATATTATTGAAACAGATAACGATTTTATTATTAATGTGGATCTTCCGGGAGTGAAGAAGCAGGATGTCACTGTCAATTACCAGGATAATCAACTTTCCATAACAGGTGAGAGGAAAGCGGAAGAAGTCAAAGAAAAGAAAGATTTTCTTCGTAAAGAAAGAATATACGGGAATTTCCACAGAGTATATACACTTCCTCAAAGCATTGATCCAAATAAAATTACAGCTAATTTCAAAGACGGTATCCTGACTGTATCAGTGCCAAAAACCGAAGAAAGCAAACCCAAACAAGTGAAAATCTTATAAAAAATCGAGGCTGGTTTGGCTGGCCAGCCCTTTTTAACCTGTATGATAGAGCATCACAAATATACTCATAAATCAGTTAGACGGTGATAATAATAAAGGCTATTTAAAAGTGAATTAAACTGATTAATTAAAGAAGAATATGAGATACGGTATGGAGAATAAGGTTGCACCCGTCGTTACAGGTGAAGGCCCGGGGACAAGCCTTGCCGCGACCCTTATATACAAACATGGGAACGGTAAGGTAGTTGTGACTGACATCATAAGAAAATCGGCAGAAGAAACGGCTCATATCATCGAAAAGAAGTCGGAGAGGT
>DATFMH010000046.1:0-7527 GCA_035267045.1 Balneolales bacterium | reverse complement strand
AGATTGAGGACCATGTGATCGAAGGTCACATCCGTTGAGCTGTTTTGTAATTTCAACTTCTGACGTCCGTCGATCTTCAATCCGTCAAGACCTATATGCGCCTTATTGATATGAAATACAAAAACCGGATTTTTCTTTGGTACAGACCAGTCGAACGGTTTATTCATATCGAAACTGAGTTTGGAAAATTTTCCGGTGGTCAGATCCACAGCCGCAACACCATCGACCGATTGATGGTCGCCCAGATGCAGTGTAGCCGTTGTGGATAACACAGCACCTTGATTCCCGTTGGTATCGGTCAGATCCAACTCGGCCGTTTTGACCGTTGCCTGGTATGGACCGACATTCAAAGGACATTTAGGAACCAAATTCTTAACAGTACCGGTGATATGGCCATCCGAGTGTAAGGTGAGATCCGTATTACCCAGCGACATCGGCCCATTCTGATTGTCACAATTAAAAGGATCACCCATTTCAAGCGAAGCCTGCAATTTGAGTTGACTGGTAACCGATGGATTTGTACTTAATTTAATGCCGACCTTACCACTCAGGTTTTCTAATATCAATGCATAATCCGGTCCTAATGGCACACGACAGCTATCCAGGACCTGGGCATCGATGCTCCCCGATATGGCACCGTTTTTCAACCCGGCATGTTTTACGGTCAGGTCTTTATCCAGCAAACAGGGAGGCAGTTTTCCCAAGCCCTTCTTCGGCCAGTGCATCTTAAAATTCATATCGAACTTCCAGCCTTTACTCTTTTCATCTTTACTGCCAAATGCCGGGAAAGTAAAATGAGGCATGTGAAACGCGGTTAAATTCATTTTAAATTTACCGATAGAAAAAGCCGGTATGGATTGCAGGGTCGATTGTGATAAAGTGAGTTTGGGAAATTCAATGCCACCCGGTGAGATAGTAACTCCCTTGAGCTTGGGTAACTGAAAACCATTCAATGCCGGGAAATCCAACAAAGCATCCATCTTAAATTTAAAATTCCACTTATCCGACGAAGAATCATAACTCAAAAGGGGAATAGAGGGATTGGTAAATTTCATTTTTAAACCGGCAAGATCGATTCCGGGGTGACTCAAATCACAATTGGGGTTCACATTTTTAATGGAAAAACCATTCGCTGAACTCATCTGCATCAAGGCATCAGCCCCGCAATAATGATTGGGTCCTTCAAGAAATCCAACACTTCCCTGAAATTGTACATCGTAATGACCTTTTCCCGTCTTTCGTGAGAAGGCAAACGAACCATTAGCACTATTTAAATCAATGCGCATGATTTGTGAATTTGGAACAGGATAAATCGGCTTTTTTACCGTACCGGTGACATTGGCAAATACTGTATCCTGATCCAGTCCGATAGAGGGCAAATTAAATACGGTTTCTCCATTAAAAAGATCCACCTCACCGCTGGCAACCATTTGTCCACCGGGAAAGGTCATACGAAATCCGGTGACATACATTTGAAATGGGTTTTTACCAAACGTCATAATCGGGTTCTGCCGGCTACCTTTAGCGGTAATAGTGCCACTAAGTCCGTTTTTTGACCAGGTTAATTTTCCTTTACCCGGGTATTTTTTACCATCCGGTCCGACCAAATCGGCGGATACTGTTACGCTTTGTCCAAGTTGCCATTTCAATTGTTTAAGACGAACGGTCGATTTATGAGATTTTAAGGATACCGGTAAAGGGACATTAGAAGCGGATATTGCGCCACCCAAAATTACCGGATGCAGGATCGATCCTTTTTGTATGACCAACCGGTTTACGGCCACTGTTGCTTCATATGGTTTTGAAGATGTGGAAACGGTCAATTCCAGGTTGGCCTGACCGGAAAGCACATACGTATTTCCCTGTTCCTGAGCACTTAACCCCTGCACGCCCGTTAGTTTGGCGAAACCCGGGATCAATGTAATATTCTTGAGATCTTTTAAAGAACCGGCTACCTGGTTATTGTCGGATTTTGACTGTCCAAATACAAATGTGTGAATCTCACTTTGGCCATTATCCTTAATTGGTATGTCCCCGTTCGGATCTTTAGCGGTAATCTGCCAGGCATATTTATGTCCCTTTTCAAGCGGCAAATTATCCGGCGTATAACTATAGGTTGTGACATTATTCAATACATGATCGGCCATCGGTCTGTTGCCATTGATGGCCTGCAGTGGTGTCTGGCCACTTAATACTTCGACTATTAGCAGATGATATTCCAGGGATCCCGGCAGGCCCGTAGTAACAGGTGTCCAGGCGAAAGTCGGGATCGCCTGGGTGACATTGGAACCATCGGATGGTGTTATTAGAATGGGTGGATTTGGCAATCGAACACTGAAAGATGAGATACCGGGAACAACACTCACTCCCGTTGTTTGTGTTGCGGGTATTGCTTTGATTTCCAAACGATACGTACCTTCTGGTATGGTTCCTTCCTGCAGGACCTGTTTTTTCAGTTGACTGTCGATACCGCTTAAGATATCACTGACAGATTGAGGAAATGATATATCTTCAAAAAATGAGGTAAAAGTGTGCATACCCGGGCTAAATTGCTTCGGGTTTGAGGTCAGGTCGAGGATACTATTACCATCACGGGTAAGGCTGACTTTAAATTTAAAATTTTTGGGTTGCATCGAAGGACTGGAATACAAAAATTGTACACGGTAAAGTCCCGCTTCAAAATTCTTCTTCAGTGAATTCAAATATGGCGTTTTGGCCACCGGTGGGATTCCAACAATTTGCACCTGGCTCACACTTTGAGCGTTAGCACGATTAACGAGAAATGTATTTAGAAAACCAAACGTTAGGATACAAATGGCCAGGTACTGTTGTAGTCGTTTTTTTTGAAACCTCATTTTCTTCCTATTTCTACGTTTTAGAAAAATCCGTCTGACAGGAAATCATTTTGTGACATTCCCGTGCAAATTCACTTTTAACCCTCTGTCATAAATTCTTATCATAACTCAGATGATGGAAAACCATCCGGCTATTATTAACTTTGATTTATCAATCTGTAATCTTGCCGCCGACCCCAATAACCTGTATATCACGGCCTTTTATTTTCATATTCATCATACTATTCTTATTCCCGGCATGTACCCTCGCCCATTTGGGTATAAATACAATCCCGGTTGTTCGTTCAGCAGGATTTTTATCCATGCCACTGCCATTATCCACCACTAAGTCGTTGCTGTCGTTATGTTTCTTAATCATACCACTGCCGTTATCGATGACTAAATTATTACCCCCATTATGCTTTTTGATCATTCCGCTGCCATTATCCACCACAACCGCTCTTGGGGCATCGTCACCCGCAAATGCGACATCACCATTATTATTCACCATTCCTAAAAAGATGTAATAAGAAGTAGGGCTTACTTTTCCATTACCGGCGGATTTCGATTTAAAAACCGGCACATAAACGGTTTTTTGAATATTTCGGGAAGAGGGTACCTCAACCTGTGTTGACCCTCTCAAATAAATGGCTTCGTTATCCAATATCACACCGTATACATTAATTTTGGAAACCTGCCAGTTGATATTCTTTAAATCCAGCGGGACGGACAATACATAATCCGGATCATTAGACGCGTCGATTTGTGACATCATATTCTGAACTCCCGAAAAGAAGGATTGCGGCGTATTAATTTTTAAACCGATCAGGCTTGGTTTGAACATTACCGATCCCTGTTGGGGGGGATATAATTTAAAATTTGGGTTCTTCAAACTCTGTCCCATCGACACCGCGAAGCTGCATAAAACAAATGCTATTGATATGATACTTTTACTCCTCATGATCCCCTTTTGTTATTGATTTTGTGATCGTTTACGAAACTCACTTGCTATCTATCCCAAAATTTGTATTTCACTTATGATATTTATGGCATTCAGTAATATTCAGCGAGTGCGAGATAAACAAATTTTCACCTAAACATTAAGTACAAGCATCTAATATTTTTCATACTTAATTATTAGTTATATTACCTCTAACCCCAATATACTTTTCGCCTTTGGTTCCTGAAGATGCAAAACTATTTTTCCCATTCTGATCAACTTTAGCCCAATATGGCATATTTTTTGATGTTGAAACATTGATTTGTTTTCCGTCATTATTTATCAAATCAATGTTGACTACATAATTTTCAGGTTCTATTCCTTTATTTACAGCTGTTTTGTTCAAAAATATTGGAATATCCAATTTATTATTAATCTTATGTGTTGTTGATACATCAAGAGTATCAATACCTACACCAACTATTACATGAGAACCCCTATTAATCAACGTGCAAATCAATAATACCTTTTTAACTCTCCAATTTAATTTTGTGATATTAACGGGAACACGTATTTCGTAGTCGGAGTTACCTGATAAATCAATATTAGACAGCATGTTCTGTATTTGGGAATTAGACAAAATACCTTTGGGAAGCTTCACATTCGGCATATTCTGCCCCATCACTGTTCCGCACATCAACAGTGCTATCATTATTGTCATTAAACTTCGTGCTTTCATTACAGTTATCCTTTTTCTTATTCCTAATTCAAGTAAATTCTTATTGATTAATGTTACCAATTCCAGTCATATTCAAAGTCGGAGCCTGAATGACCTTTCCACTGCCCATTCCTGTCATATTTAGAGTCGGGGCCTGAACCACTTTTCCAGTTCCTAATCCGGTCATATTCAGAGTTGGAGCTTGACCTACCTTACCGCTGCCCAATCCGGTCATATTCAAAGTTGAGGCCTGGACTATCTTTCCACTACCTAATCCGGTCATATTCAGGGTTGGGGCTTGAACTACCTTACCGCTGCCCAATCCGGTCATATTCAAAGTTGGGGCCTGGACTATCTTTCCACTACCTAACCCGGTCATGGTCAGAGTCGGGGCCTGGATTACTTTGCCATTGCCCATTCCCGTCATATTCAGAGTTGGAGCTTGAACTATCTTTCCGCCTCCCAATCCTGTCATACGTAAAGTCGGGGTTTGAACAAGCTTTCCACTACTTGCTCCGGTCATGCTCAGTGTGGGTGCCTGCAAGATCCGAACATTGTTGGATCCGGTCATGGTTATCATTGGAGTTTTTATAAGCCTGTTATTACGAGGGCCGATCATAATTATTTTAGGGGCCTTGATTATCTTACCCGACAGTTCACGATTTCCTTTATTTTGTGTCGCGGCAATACCAATCGTTTCGGAAGTGATCGTTTGTTTCGAATGTTTCGGTATACCAACCAGCCGAAATGCGGTTACCAGGCGCTCTTTTTTTTCAAGTGTAAAGTTTAGTCCGGCGATTCCGGATGCCGGATTAGAAATAGCCTGTTTAAACCTTTGAATTTGATATTCGGAACCGTTACGGGCATTTTTCAATCGTTCATTAAAATGATGTCTCCAGTCTTTGATCAGGGAGTCCTGATCCTGCCCCGGTTTTAAACGCTGCCGGAAACCCTCGAGATAAACTTTGCTAAAGGCCGTGGAAGGTTCAGCCATAAAACGAACAAAAGCCTCCTTACCGGGAGACAAACGGATCATCCCATCTCCTTCCAGGGTTAACATTATATTATTTTTCTTCTGTGATTCTTTAACCGTAAAAGTCCTGATCTCACTTTTTCCCCCGTTCTTAAACGGCAATTCTCTGACCGGATCCTGAACGGTTACCTGCCAGGCGTATGTATTACCGACTTCCAGGGGTAAATTATCAGGGGTATAACTATAGGTCGTCTGATTGTTCAGTTCATGTTCGGCAACAGGGCGGTTTCCATTTATCGCCTGTAGCGGAGTTTGCCCTTCCATAACTTCCACGACCCGTAATCGATAAATCAATGTACCTGGTAATCCTGTGGTAATGGATGTCCAGGCGAAAGTTGGAATGTTTTGAGTTATATCCGAACGATCGGTTGGTGTAAGTAATGTTGGGGGACTCGGAAGCCGTACGGTAAACGTCGCGATTCCTGGGATAACACTTAACCCTATTGTTTGTTTCGCCGGAACTGCTTCTATCCTCAATTGATAGGTGCCCTCGGGGATGGTTCCCTCCTGAAGCACCTGTTTTTTGAGCTTATTATCAATCCCACTCAGAACATCCGCGACTGATTTGGGAAAGGAAATATCATTGAAGAACGAGGTGAAGGAATACACTCCCGGGGTAAACTGTTTTACATTGGACGAAAGATCGAGGATTGCATCGCCATCTCTTGAAAGGGTTATTTTGAAACGGAAACCCTTTGCTTGTTGTGAGGAGCTCGAGTATATGAATTGGACTGTGTAACGCCCGGCTTCAAAATTTTTCTGCATTGAACTTAAATAGGGTGTTTTAGCAACCGATGGGATTCCATTGATCTGAACTCTGCTGATACTCTGAGCACAAATTAATTGGACATACACAAGGGGGAAAATGCAGGTCAGCAGAAACATCCTTCTGCTCAATTCTGGCATTCTGTTAATATGTACTACTTTTTGTTTCAAATTGTCCTGAATCTCAATTTTTTTTTAAAACCGGTGTCGATACTGAAATCTACCTTCTACCTCCTGAAAACTACGTCCATTACCCTGTTGTGCCTGATTGTCAAGGAATCTCATGGATAATGAAAAAGAATCCTTACTGGTTAACCGGTAGGAAGCAGATCCGTTACCTGTGATTTGAGCCATCTGCACGCCGGGTATCATCGGATTATTTTTTGGCGTAGACTTATTCGTATTATACCCCCCGTTTAAAGAGAGCGTAAGTTTATTCTTAAACAGGGAATAACTCAGTCCCGTATTTATGCCGAGATTTTTAATATCAATGGCATTCGATTGATTCTTCATATAATTGGCGGAGGCGTTGATTCCCATCCCGCTCGGCAGCGAGACGCTGTAAGATAATGTTCCGGTATACGTATTGGACCCATAATTAGACGGCATACCTGCGGTCTGATTGGTTGCAGGCGTTTGATCAAGATTTGTGTTCAGGGTCAAATAAGAGAGACTAAGTGATATCGTATGAACCAGGGAACCCGATTGAATCGATAGCGTTGGTTGTAACATAAAATTATTCGAGGTCTGGGTTTGCCCTAAACCAGCTGTTAATGAATCAGCCACGCTTGCATTCGGGACAATGTCGTGCAGGAATAAATTATATGATGCGGATACCGTAAACATGTTGGTAAGCTGCGCTTCTAAATTTGTGCCGAACTGGGTACTTTTTTGTGTTGTAAAACGCGTACCGGTCAGATTATCCTGGCTCAGTGATAATTGATTAGACATCACCAACCTACCGCCGAATAATTTAAACTTGGGAGCAATATGAATGGTCTGCCGGTCATCTCGAATCTGACTGATACCAAGTGAAGTAAAACCGGGTTGTATCCGTTCGACACCAAGATTTAATGAAAATACGTTCAGATTCAATGCCATATTGGCATTACCGGCATAATTAACCCGGGTACTGATTCTCGGTTTAAAAACCCCGGTGATGAAACCTGGAACACCGGCTGAGGATAAATCTAACATATTACTGTTAATGTCACGAGTAAAAACCGACACTGTAACC
>DATFMH010000045.1:0-7901 GCA_035267045.1 Balneolales bacterium | reverse complement strand
ATATGCCGGACAAATGCTCAAACCTCCGCATGAGTTGGCGTGGGCAGCGTATTCTCTGGCAATGACTATTAATCCCAATAATCACGCTCTCGATGGGGGGCCGCCGTCTTCCGAAATGGAGAAAGAAGTCGTTGCCGAATTGGCTGAGATGGTTGGGTATGGGGATAAATACCTCGGTCACCTGACAAGTAGCGGTACGATTGCCAACCTGGAAGCATTATGGGTGGCAAGGGAATCACATCCGGATAAAATGATAGCGTATTCTTCAGCGGCCCATTATACACATTCAAGAATGTGTGAAGTCCTTGGAGTGAAAAGTGTAGAGATTCCCACAAATAACATGGGCGTTATGAATATCAATGCTTTTCAAGATGCAGCAGATGATATTGGAACAGTTGTCGTAACGTTGGGCACAACCGGATTGGGTTTGTTGGAAGATTTGCCAGATATTTTGGAACTTTGTAAGTCGAAGGGGATTCGCGTTCATGTGGATAGTGCTTACGGTGGATTTTATAAATTATTAGCTGATCATGAATTAATGAAAAATGGGGTTTGGCAGGCTGTTCAAGAGTGTGACAGTTTTGTAGTTGATCCTCATAAACACGGTTTACAACCATATGGATGTGGATGTGTTCTGTTTCGGGATCCCGGTGTCGGGAAATTCTATAAACATGATTCTCCATACACATATTTTTCATCAGATGAATTACACCTGGGGGAAATCAGCCTTGAATGTTCCCGTGCCGGTGCTGCTGCGGTTGCATTATGGACAACACTTCAACTTTTGCCTTTGAAAGCAGATGAAGGATTGGGGAGGATACTTGAACAATGCCTTTTAGCTGCTGATGCTTTCTTTTCAGCATTAAAAGCATCTGAAAAATATCGGCCGCTGATTAAGCCTGACCTGGATATTGTTGCTTACTTTCCACTTATAAATGATATGAGTACTTCTTCAATCTCAAAACAATCGAGCCGGATATTTACCGCTGGTATGAATGACAAAAAAGAGGGGCTTCATTTAAGCCTGTTTCGTATGGAGTCTGACTTTTTTAAGCAGCATTATCCGGATATTAAAGTGGATTCGGATGATGTTACCGTTTTACGCAGCGTACTCATGAAACCCGAACACCACTACTTTGTCCCGGAGCTAATGCGACGGCTACATATTTTATGGGATAGAACTCAGTCCTGAGAATCTTTTTTATCCTGGCTTATTTCATCATTTCCGGAAAATTGATCCACTTTAAATGGCCGGTTGGGATCTCCGGCAACATATACTGTTTGAGTGGGAAATGCGAAGTCAATGCCTTCATCGTTGAATCTCCTGAGTAATTCAAAATTCACTTTCTGATTGAACTCCATGAATTGCCAGTAATCAGGCGGATGGTACCAATAAATGACAAGGATGTCTAAAGATGTGCTGGCAAAATCGCTGAAATAAATACGGGGAGGGAACTCAGGATCCATCCCTTCATGGTCATCGAGAATTTCGTGAAGGATATCCAGGGCTTTTTGGAGTTTTTCTGGTGTAGTGTCGTAAGTGACAGTTACTGTCATTACTCTCTTTATATAGGGACGTTTACCAATATTGTGGATGGTCTTGTTGGCCAGTTCTCCATTGGGGATTGTTACCATGTGACCGTCGAGCGTGCGGATACGAGTAGAACGAAAACCGACTTCTTCAACAGGGCCGTCATATCCATCAACCGTTATACGTTCACCGACCTCAAAGGGTTTGTCGGAAAACAATACAAGCGATCCGAAAAAGTTCTTTATCGTATCCTGTGCAGCTAAAGCAACGGCCAAACCGCCAACACCGAGACCGGCAAGTATGGAGGTTATCGGTTTATCGCTGAGTGTCTGAGCGACCTGCAATAAAACAAGAATTACGACTGTAACCCGGAGTGATTTAATCACCAGCGGGACCAGCATGTCATCCAATTTGCTTTTGGTCTTTTGGGAAAAACGATTCAACCATATTTCAACAATATCTACCAGGTTATAGACCACAAAACCGATAGCGGAAATAATTAAAATAGCGGTAGAGGTGACTACTATGCTACGTACAAAATCACTCATGACCAGGAATGCAGTTCCCAGTTTTAAACCGAGGGAGAACAAGAGAAAGGTAGATGATTTTGCCAGGGACTCCAGTGCCACAGCAAACACCTTGTTATCCTTTTTGTGATAGAGGGAAGAACCACGTTGAAATAAGTATTTGGATACTTTGCCGGCGACAAGTGCAAGTACAATTATGAGAAATAGGGTTACAATACGCCAAAGTTCATTACCGGCGAACGTGAATTCGGAAAATATTTTTAAAAATCCGTTTTGGGCTACCTTTTGAATATTATCTACTAAACCCATCCTTAAGAAATAATATTAACTGATTGTTTGCTGAATATATTACTAATAACTATGCTGAATAGTCATTCAATGTATTAAATATAATATAGAGTTCGGGTTATACTAAATTATTATTTCTATAAAAAGATTCCAGTTTGCAAAGCCTTCTTCAACGGTATGCATTGAACAGCCAGACAATGTTATGGAGTTTAAGTAATAAAGTGCAGGGTGCCGCCAGGCACGGTATATGAAAAAAATGGGCCCCACCTTTCAGGTGGAGCCCATTGTGTAGAATCTTCGATAAATATGACTAAACATCGAATTTGATGCCTTGAGCCAACGGCAATTCTTTGCTCCAGTTGATAGTGTTGGTCTGACGCCGCATATATCCTTTCCAGGCATCGGAACCCGATTCGCGTCCGCCACCGGTTTCTTTTTCACCACCAAATGCACCACCAATCTCGGCACCACTTGTTCCGATATTGATATTAGCTATTCCGCAATCGGAGCCTATGGCACTGAGGAAACGTTCACTTTCACGCATATTAAGGGTAAACATAGCAGAACTGAGTCCCTGAACCACTCCGTTATGAATTTCCAATGCTTCATCCAGATCACTGTATTTGATCAGGTAAAGTATGGGGGCAAATGTCTCTTCCTGTATGATATCAAAATCTTTCTCCGCTTCGCAAATAGCAGGAACGACATATTGTCCGTTTTCATATCCATTCCCACTCAGGACATCTCCACCGTAATGAACTTTACCTCCTTCATTTTTCAGACGTTTAAGAGCTTTTTGCATGTTATCAACGGCTTCTTTATCGATCAGGGGGCCTACAAGGTTATCCGGATTGAGTGGATCTCCAATGGATATGTTTTTATAAATACTGATTAGGCGGTCTTTGACCTGGTCGAATACGGAGTCCTGAACAATTAACCGCCGTGTGGATGTACAACGCTGTCCGGCCGTACCAACTGCACCAAATACAGTAGCACGGATGGCCATTTCGATATCGGCGTTTTCCGATATGATGATGGCATTGTTACCTCCTAATTCCAGGATGGTTCTTCCAAGACGGGCACCAACAGTCTGCGAGACCTGTTTACCCATGCGTATGGAACCTGTTGCCGAAATAAGGGGGACACGATTATCAGTTGTCATATATTCACCCACTTCACGTGCACCGGTAATCATATTAAAAATACCGTCCGGCAGATCATTTCTTTTTAAAACTTTTGAAATGATATTATTCACAGCCACCCCACAGAGAGGTGTTTTTTCTGAAGGTTTCCATACAATCACGTCACCACAGACTGCGGCAATCATAGCATTCCAGCTATATACGGCAACCGGGAAATTAAATGCACTGACAACTCCCACAACACCCAACGGGTGGTATTGGTCAAACATCCGGTGTTCCGGCCGTTCCGACTTCATGGTATAACCATACAGCTGACGCGATTGACCAACAGCGAAATCACAGATATCTATCATTTCCTGGACTTCACCAAGCCCTTCCTGATATATTTTGCCCATTTCATAAGAAACAAGTTTTCCTAAAGGTTCTTTGTATTTCCGTAACTCCAGACCGATTTGTCGTATTATTTCTCCACGCTGCGGGGCAGGAGTCATTCGCCAGGTTTTGAAAGCTTTATGTGCGGTATCGATCACTTGATCATATTCTTCACGCGTAGAAACTGTAACCTTGCCAATTTCCTTACCATCAATAGGCGTAAAACTGGTAATAGTATCTTTATTAACATCACCATACCGATTTTGTCCGGTTATGGTACCCTGATTTACTTTTTCAATACCTAATTCTTTTAAAAAATCCATACTTGATGTTGTCTTTGTTTATTAAGGTTAAATCCCGATGAAAAAGCGTTATTTAATTATAAAAAATAAAATTATGCTTAATCAATTAGTGAATTATTCGACGTTATATTTAGCATTAATATAGATAAACAAAGAGTCAAAAATAAAACTTTGCATGGATTGTAAGATTGGGGAAAATACGTGTATCCCACTTATGTTCCGCGTTTCGGAATTTGTCCGCATAAATATTTGGGTAGGAAGTATAAAGCCTCTTCCTGATGTTCTGTTTTTGCAACCATCCTTCGATGTACAATTCATTTCTCGGAGACATAGGCATTTTAATTTCAACTGTCGGTCCCCATTGTAGAGTAATTTGCCGGCCGGGAGCGAGACGAGATATTGTTTGATTGACCCCATTTCCAGGAACGGTAATTTGAATTTTGGCAGCCTGCAGATGATCGTATTTCAAAAGTGCACGCATTCCGGCACTTATTTCAATGCCATTTATATTGTGAGATAACTGAAACCGCGAGCCGTAGGTGATAAGAGTATCCAGGGGAACCTCGCCAAATTGCTTCCAGTAAAGCCTGCCTATCCGTAATTCATTTCTTGAACCTTGAAGAGTAAGATTCCAGCCTGGTGATAATGTAATATCGGCAGTTGTTGTGAAACCATATTCACGTGATGATTGATCGTTAGATGGTTGGCCGGCGAGTTGGAAATCATAAACCGTATAGTTTGCCCGAATAAGAAAGTGCTGTTTAATGATAATATGAGAGGTTGGTTGCCAGTCAATTTCAGGTATTAAACGAATAGAACGTCTCCAATGATTCTCTATACTGCGTTGAGAAAATATAAAAACATTATGAAAGGCTTCACCGGCTAATGTTATCCGGCCGGTAAGATAATTGGTAAAATGTTGTTCATCTGAAAGGCTGATAAGGAATGATAATTCATCACGGTCATCAAAATTCATTTCTGGTGTATCGTAATGAAGAATACTGATTCTGCCCTGAGTTTGTAAATTGTTTGTATGGCCAATTTGGATGCTGTTATTCGTAAATAGGCTAAATTGATGTTGATTAAAAGCTGAATTTAGCAGGATATCCTGACGGCGTCGAACCCTTTCAGCCGGCAGGCTGTCGGTATTGATCAATCGCGAATCGGTATTGACTAGAGAATAGGTAAAACCGCTGCTCAACTGACCGATGCCTAATTGATAATTGGCTGAAAAAGTCAAATTCATTTCCTGCCGGACAAAACGGGAGTCGTACAAATCGTTGCTGGTAGTTTGAACCAGGTCATTATTAATGAATCTGCGAACATTGGTTAATGAATAGAATGTCGTTTGTCCTGTGAGATTATGTACGATAGGGAAATTGAGATTTATATCTAATTGTGTGCTATCACTTATAATAGATTCAACAACATCGGTGACATCTCTGTTTAAAAAACTGCTGGGCTGGTAACTATCTCTTCTCGTTTCACCCATATGCATATTCGCCTTCATCTTGATGCCGTTATTGTCATATAAGGCTTGTGTTCCGATAGAGTATGTATGTGATTTACGGGGATTAATGTTAGCGTAATGTACCTTCAAATCCGGATTCAATGATACTTCACCTACTGTCATCGGCTTAAAATCCGTTTCCAGGCCCACCGATGGCCCCTGGTCGACATGGCCACTGCGTTTATCGGACATTAACCCGATTAATGGACGAATTGTTACTTCCGGATTCAGGCGGAAAGAAGGACCCGCCAACAATTCATTATGCGATATATTATTTGTTGAAAAAGTATACGATTGTGCTTCTGCAGAGAAACCTATCAATGGGTTAAACCAGTTAACCAAATTTAACCCGGCTTGATTTTCATCTTGTATATTTTGTGCTTTACCATTTATTAAGTAGAGCCGGGAATTGAAATTGTTGTGCAATTTGATGGAGAAATTCGAAAAATCCCTGGCATATGCACCATTCATATTCCATTGCATGGCATCCAATTGACGCGAAAAATCCGATACACCCCGGAGTCCCAAATTCCAAAATTGACCGTAGACTGTAACCGGTAAGCATATTACCGTCAAAAATAAAACTACCCCTGTTTTTTTTAATACGGTCATTACAATTTGAGATTAAATAAGCGGATCCACGCGAAGTTTCCCCCCTGAGTATGTGAAACTACAACTTATAATTTTATGGTAAAATATTTAAGCCGGATTTTTATTTAACCAGGGAGGGCACAGAGATAAATTGTAAGTGTCTCAATGGCCAAGGATCAATAGGAAAGTTGTATAGCATACAAATCAAAAATTTCACACTTGTGAAAGCCTAAACAAACTGGTTTTAAAGTTCTGATCTTAAAACAAATGTTCTCCCTGATGTTAAGGAGGATAACGGTGGGTATGATCATAATAAAAGCAATAAACCAGATATAAGTTTCATGTGTCATATTGTAGGGGCAATTATGTGGGTAAAGCATTTATTAAAGTAGGAACAAAGTAAAGTTATTAGGTTATTGAGTGTGTTAAATTAATGAAGTAATTATTAACCCGGTTAAAAGTTGCGAAATTGGGACATTTTTTATGTAACAAATGGTCTTCAAAAGTCAGAATTTGGATTATTGGGATGAGCGGATAAACGGATGATAATCCCCATACAACTATCCATCAATCCGATAAATCTCAATTCAGACAAACGGAACACGTCTGTCTGCCGGGAGGCACAGATTTACATATAGAAGACGACAGACGGGAGGCCACCGACGACCAACCATATTGATCATTGAACGGTTAGTTCTCATTAGCTATACTTTTATCATTATGAATCAGTTAAAAAAGATCTCAAATCGTCAATTGACGGAACTAAGAAAACTTGGGCGTAAGAAATACCGGGTGGAATCCGGATTATTTATTGCAGAAGGACTTCGGACGGTTGAGCAGATTCTGGAAAATGATAAGATCAGGGTACAAGCTTTGTACATTGATGACTCAAATCATTTGTGGGAAGATCAAAAATGGCAAAAGTTAATTGCTGATATAAAATGGTTTACTGTTCCTTCTGTTGATTTTACAGATATTTCAGACACCGAAAATCCACAGGGAATACTGGCACTGTGCCAAATACCCGAAGAAGTATCCTTAGATGATCTGAAGGATAAAACAGGGTGTATTGTAGCACTCGACCGGATACAGGACCCAGGTAATCTGGGAACCATACTACGGACTGCTGTATGGTTTGGAACAGCAGGGGTCGTTCTGGGTAAGGGTACTGTTGACCAATATCATCCCAAGGTCGTCCGAAGTACCGCGGGTGCTACCGGAATACTCCCATGTCTGACAGTTTCAATGAATGAAACATTGGGTTATTTGGAAGATCAGGGCTGGCAAGTAGTATTATTGGATGGAAGTCCCGGAGTGCAATCATTATCGGCTTTTAAACCCCCAAAAAGAACGGTATTAGTAGTTGGAAACGAAGCACAGGGTATTGATGATTCCCTTATTAAAGAAAAAAGAATTCGAGTTGGCATAACCGGTTTTAATACTTCCCGGGGTGTGGAAAGTTTAAATGCCGCAATGGCTCTTGGTATCGCTCTTTATGATGTTACGACAAAGTTGCATGGCAATTAAGTAATCACATAGAGGGGAAGCAGGTGCATATTTTTTAAGCACGGAGTTACGCGGATAACCGCAGATATTTAAAATGAGCACGGACGACAGGCGACTGACAACCAACCACAT
>DATFMH010000044.1:0-34154 GCA_035267045.1 Balneolales bacterium | reverse complement strand
CAGAGTCAATCCAACTTTCCTCAACCAGGCGTTAAATGCTTTTATCAATTCGAAAGTCAATTATAATTATAGTACTTACTATTCAATGGATTAAAAATGTATTAACATCGACTGTTAAATTCCAAAATTAATATGAGAGATATCCGTTTTCCGATTTATATCCCATTCACTTATCTGTGTAAAGCCATTGTTAAAATAAAAAAAAGCCATACACAATTAATTGCGTATGGCTAAAATGGAGTTAAAGCTGATGTTGTGTCAATAAGCCTGGAGGGCAGGTATTTTATTCTCGTATTTAGCCCAGATTTTTTGCAATCTGTCACGTTGAAGTATAACAGTGTCAGATATAGATCTGATATTTTCCCCATCATATGCTTTACGGGTAGCTAAATCTGCACAAAAATCCATTCCTCGCTCAAGATTCGTCTTGAAACGTTTCAATTTTTTGATTTCTTTATCATCATTTGAACTTTCACCGAGCATTTTCTTGAAATAGTCGACATACATAACCATTTCTTTGGCAAACATATGAGGACGTTTGGAAGGTACGAGCGATTTTCCACGTCCATAAATATGATTAACCATCTCTTTCAGCGAATAGGTACGATCGAACCACGCAACATTAGGGCTCGGACAAATAGCTTGTGGCGACTTCGTTTCTTTCCTGATACCCAATGAAATAAGAGCTCCATTACCAAGATGATCACAGAGGCATGTTTTAGCAAGAACCTTGTTTATCATCTTAGGTTTATTTTCAATATCAGAGCTGTTTTTTATTTGATCTATCTTTAATAACTGATATTCCATTGAAGCCGTACAAATGGGTTTTTCTGTAAATTCAGTATTAGATTGTAAAAATCCCTTGGGACATTTTGAACCCGGTTTCCCCTTTTCCGCTTTCATACGGGTCCAGACTTCAGAACCACTTCTTCTGAGATTATTGAACGGAACACCCAGAGGGGAAGCACCGCTTACATACAGATCCTTTACGCCGGCCTCTTTTATTTGATTTCGTGTAGTATCATCTACACATGTAGCTTCGGGAACAAGAAGAAATGGACTTCCCCAGCCGGTACGGTCCATTTGGAAATCATTATGTAATCTTTGGGCTTCACCGTGATTACCGATACCACCTTGTACCGTGACAAGCGGCGTTTCTTCTATAGCCGATTCAGGATATTCCCATCCCATTTCCTCATAAAACTTCATGATAAGAGGAGTAAACTGTTTCTTTAACTGGGCTTTTTTCTCTTTGAATTCCTCGAGAATTGTTGGTAACAGGTGTCCATCAGACGGAAAAGCGTGACCGCCGCAATTCAACCCTGATTCAATACGAAATTCCGATATTTCAAGGCCCTTTTTTGCAAGGTATTTTCCCTGAATAAGGGCCGAGCGAAAATCACTGACTTTAAGAACAATTTGTTTTTTTAAGTCACCCGATTTGTCCCTGTAAAAATCCCGGAATTGAGTAATATAGTTATATAGGTTTGGGTTGAATCCTGCTGAAAATATAACACTCGAGTGAAGTTTGCTTTTGGCAAAACCTCTGAGTGCAGAATTAGCATCCGTGAATTCAGAACTTAATGGCTGCTCATTACTATCATATGTAACGCGATCAACCTTCGCCATTATATTGACGTCGATAGGGCCCGGGAGCATTTTTTTGGTCAATTCATTTTCCAATTGTTCTCGTTCGGGACCCGGATTCATGGAAAGTAAGTAATGATATGCTTCTTTAAGGGAGTGGAAATCAGGAAGCATTTCAAAATACTTCTTTTTATCATTGTCCTGGAAAAATGGCTGTTGACGGATCTTATCCATTTTAAGCGTAACTATTTCCTGAACAGTATTTAAATATTCTGTTATTCGATTGGCTCTACCATCTTGAGCACTTCTTGGAATATTTTTATAAGGTAATTCAAATATCTCGCAATAATATTTGCGAATTTTTTCCAGAAGCAAATCATCCACGATAGAAATTACTGATGATATACCGAACGGTGCGACACGAATAGGTGTATCTACAGAATGGCCTGTTCCCATAACAGGTATGTGGAAGGAATGTGCGTATTCTTGCATGAAATTCTATAGCTTTTTTACAATTTTGATTTTAAAAAATCATATACATTAAAGAATAAGGAAAGTATTTAAGAGTATCCACTCTGAATTGTAAAAAAACCATGCATCCCCCAAAAAATATTTAAAGATGCGTGGTTAAAATATTCAACAGAGTTCATTATATATCAACGTACCGGCATAGGATAGACAGCCGGACTCGTATGTCCATCCTTATCTACCGCTTCAACACCGAAGATATAATTGTCCTTAGAGTCGTTTTTAACAGTAAATTGAGTTACGTTACCAACATATTTATGATGTTGCCAATAAGGGTAATTCGTATCGCGCCAAACGATTTGATATCCTGCGACACCGGGCTCTTTGTTGGCATCCCATTTTAATGTAGTATTGTTGGTAAGGTTAGCGATACTCATCCCAACATTATCAGGCCGGGCAGGAGCAAGAGCAAGATCGGCAAGAGAAGCTGCATTAACTTTTGTAACTCTGGCAGCATAATTATAATCGACGAATTGTGGCAAATCTCCATATTGTACACCATCCACTTTACGTACATCCTGATGTTGATGCCGGAAGTCTTCATGAGGTTCCGTGAAACGGATAGAAGGATATCCCTCGGCCAGGAAGGGCATATGGTCTCCACCCCTTAAATAGCGATCATTGCGGTAGATAATGTTTACATTCATGCCCGGAACATATTGCTGAGCCATTTCACGAATTAATCGTGCCAATTGTCTTGGGCCTGTATCATTTTCACCACCGGTACGCAGTAACATCCGTTCTCTTCGGGTTAACTCTTTTTTAGGAGGGATGCCCTGGGCAAATACACGAACATCTTTACGATCGATAGTCCCGTTATCAGCCGTTGAGCTTCCAATAATATCGTTAGTAAACATTCCGGCGATATCCCAATTTTTTTCTTTGGCTTCTTTTGCAAAGTGTGTGGAACCATAAAGACCCTGTTCTTCACCGGCTACAGCCATAAACACAATAGTTGCGTCAAATTTATGCTTAGACATTACACGGGCCATTTCAAGTACAGCCGCTACTCCTGACCCATCATCATCAGCACCAGGAGCAAAACTGGTGTCATTCATTATATCAGAAACACGGGAATCGTAGTGCCCACTTACTACATACATACGATCTTTTGATCCCGGTTGAGTACCTGGCAACACAGCGACAACATCAACTATACGGGTAGGATGTGCAATTCTACGGGCTGGTTCCTGCAGATAACCGTCATAACGCACTTGTAAGCGTCCGTCTGAAGCTTTGCTATATTCATCAAATTTAGATTTAATCCATCGTCTGGCCGCACCAATGCCGGTGCTGTCACTAACGGTATCTGATGTTGTCTGACGTTCTTTAAAACTGACGAGTTTAAGAATATTAGCTTTTATATTTTTTGCTGAAATATTATTAACAATATTCGTTATCTCCGGATCTGTCTGAGACGTAACCGAACTTTGTTGCGTATCATCTTTCTTTTTACAGGAAATAAAAACACCCAAAGTTAATAGCAGTAATAAAGTTGCATAGAAATGAAAATAATGTTTTTTCATATTTCTCAATGATTTTTAAAATTCATCTGAATTATTAGAATTTCATTATAATATTTTTTTAGTGATAATTACTATACTTTACAATTCGTTAGTGTAATTTTTGCATCATTTAAAGATTTATGGGTAAAAGATCTCAGGATTGATACGTATTGATGAAAGTGAATGATAGATAGATAATTCCGATTTCAATAATCAGGCTTTTACATAAAAGGAGGTTACTTTGGTACTATATGATAGTATCTGCGTACATCCGTGCAAATCTATGGCGAAATAAAAAACGTAAGGAAAAGCCTATTATAAACGTGATGCCTGTAGTCTTGTTTGGAACTGATTAATTTGATTTGTAAAATAATTATGAACGGTGTTCATAATTATAAATAAATATATGGTAAATGGCTGTCATTCATCAAACCCAAATCAGGCAAGAGATACTCGAGACTACTCGTAAACTATTGGTTAAATATGGTTATAACTTTATTTCAATGCGTAAAATTGCTTCTAATGCGGGTTGTGCGTTGGGTACCATTTATCTCTACTTCGATAATAAGGATATATTGATACACTCTCTCATCGATGAAGGGTTTGAAAAAATGTATAACATGTTGTTGGATGAGACGAGAAAATATGAACAACCGGATAAAAGATTAGAAGTTTTATGTAAGAAATATATTTCATTTGGTTTAGAATACCCCGAATACTATGAAATAATGTATCTGCTGCATCCGGAAAGAATGAAACGTTATCCGAAAGAGAAATTCAGAAGAGCCCGAAGAACATTCGATCTTGTTGCTGAAATCCTGGATGAAGTAGCAGAGAACAGGGGTATTTTGCTAAAAGACTCAACATTGATCAGTTATTCGATATGGGCTTCTTTACATGGCGTAGTAACCATATTACTTGCCAGACGGCTGGATAAACGTATCGATCAAAATGATTTTATTGATAATGTTGTTCAGAGAACATTGAGAAGTGTGATATAATTAAAATTGCTTTGACAGCCTTTTAGTTAAACTTTCGTTAATCAGGCTTTATTCTTATTAAAGAAAATGTTTACTTATAAATGAACAGTGTTCATAATTCTTATACAATACTGATATTTTATGATTTACTGTTTGTTATATTAACATATAAGAGAGAGATCGATTATTGATGTTAAATGAATATTTCATGTTTCAATATTAACAATGGCATAACTAATGCCGAATGCTTATCGCATGCTATTTCTAACGTAAGTGGTTGACGATTATGGAATTCCTTCAATCAATATATGGCGCATGGTCCCAAATCCCGGTTATTTGGAGTATTATTGGAATATTAGCGCTAATTTCTATTCTTGGCTATCTGAGTACCCCATTATGGGGATGGTCGTTATTTGTAGCCATACTATTATATGGCTACGGAGCTCCTTTATGGGCATGGATCGTATTGGGCGTTTTTGTGGTCTTTTTCCTGATTACCCCAATCAGACGTAATGTTATTACTCGTTCATTAATGAAAATTCTGGCTGCCCTGAAATTTTTACCGAAAATATCGGAGACAGAACAGACGGCGATAGAGGCAGGCACAGTATGGATGGACGGTGAATTATTTTCCGGCAAACCTGATTTTAAAAAGATCCGTAACCAACTTTATCCGGATTTAAATGACGAGGAAAAGACATTTCTGGACGGTCCGGTTGAAGAATTATGCTCCATGGTTGATGACTGGCAGGTTTACAGTGACCGGGACTTCAAACCTGAAGTATGGGAATACATGAAGGATAAACGATTTTTTGGTATGATCATACCAAAGAAATATGGCGGGCTGGAATTATCTGCCTATGCACACAGTGCCGTTATAGCAAAATTATCTTCCCGCTGCGGACCTTTGTCAATAACCGTTATGGTACCTAATTCACTTGGACCAGCAGAGTTATTATTGCATTACGGAACCGAAGAACAAAAAGATTATTACTTACCGCGTCTGGCTACTGGAGATGAAATTCCATGTTTTGCACTGACGGAACCGCACGCCGGATCAGACGCCGGGGGTTTACGATCGGAAGGGTATGTCTTTAAAGGCGAAGATGGGAAATTGTATATTCGCCTTAATTGGAACAAGCGATGGATTACGCTGGCTGCTATATCCACTGTACTTGGATTAGCATTTAAATTAAAAGATCCCGATAACTTGCTCGGTAAAGGTAAAAATCCCGGTATCACATGTGCTCTAATACCTTCAAACCTTAAGGGGGTGGAACTGGGCAGACGTCATGATCCGATGGATGTTCCATTTTATAATTGCCCGACGGAAGGACATGATGTAGTGATTTCTGTTGACGATATCATAGGCGGTGTAGAGCAGGCTGGAAATGGCTGGACAATGCTCATGCAGGCATTGGCAGCCGGACGGGGTATTTCGTTACCTGCTACAACGGCCGGGCAAGCAATGGTCGGTGCGAGAGTGGTTGGAGCTCATGCTAAAGTCCGGAAACAATTCGGCTTGCCGATTGGAATGTTTGAGGGGGTGGAAGAACCGCTCGCAAGAATTGGAGGAACAGCTTACACACTGGATGCACTTAGAAGATATACTTGTGGTGCCCTTGATTCCGGGGCAAAACCGGCAATTGTGACAGCAATAGCCAAATATAATGCCACTGAAATGGGGCGGAAGATTGTTAATGACGGCATGGACGTTTTGGGTGGTTCCGGAATAACACGCGGACCGCGTAATTTGATGGCTCACTCATATATGTCGGCACCAATCAGTATCACAGTAGAAGGAGCCAATATTTTAACACGTACGTTAATGATATTCGGCCAGGGAGCCATTCGCTGCCATCCTTATGCCTATAAAGAAATACAAGCTTTAATGCATGACGACGTTAAGTCATTCGATAAAAACTTTACCAGGCACATTGGTCATGTAGTTCGAAATATGTTCCGGAGTATTTTCCTGAGCCTGACACGCGGTCATCTGGCAAAAGCTCCAACAAGTGGTCCGACAGCCCGGTATTATAAGAAACTGGCGTGGTCATCGGCTACATTTGCATTCATGGCCGATCTGGCTATGGGATCTCTGGGTGGAGCTCTTAAATTCAAGGAAAAACTTACGGGACGGTTCGCCGATATACTTTCATGGATGTTTATAGCCTCTTCGGTACTAAGACGTTATGAGGCTGAAGGAAGCCGTAAAGAAGATAAGATATATCTCGATTGGGCTATGCAAAACGCATTAAGTGAGATACAATCAGCATTCGATGGTATATTCCGTCATCTGAGTCCACCTCTATTAGGATGGTTATTTAAAGGGCCCGTTTCCTTATGGTCTCGTATGAACCCGATTGGCAGATATCCTAAAGACAAACTGGGGCATAAAATCGCTCAAAGCCTGCAAGTACCCGGTGAACAGCGTGACCGGTTATTTTATGGTATTTATATACCTGAGAATGTTAAAGAAGCCATGGGAGAATTGGAAAATGCCTTTAAATTATCCTATCAAGCCGATAAGATTGTTAAACAAGTTATTCATGCCATGAAGAGTAAGAAGATTCCAAAAGGTAACCCCATTGAAATGGCAGATAAAGCGGCAGATGCAGGTATAATAAGTAAAGAGGAGGCTGAACTGATCAAGAAGGCGGAAGCTGCCAGGGACGACGCTATTCAAGTGGATTCCTTTACATTGAAAGAATATATGAATGGTAAGGAACCGTACATGCCAAATGATCTCGATCAACGGCCCAAAGAAAAAGCATATTAATTTAACCACTAAGAGAAAAGGGTGCCTATTATTAAATAGGCACCCTTTTTTAGGTTAAGCCGTATGTATAAATTATTTCTGTAATTTGAAGTATATTGGCATGGTATACCAGACCTTAACCGGCTTGCCGCGTTGCAAACCGGGAACAAATTTTGCTTTTTTAACGGCTTCAATAGCTGCCTGATCGCAGCCTCCACCTATTCCGCGTACAACTTTAGGATTTACTACGTTTCCTTTTTCATTGATGACGAATTTAACATATACACGGCCTTCTATCCCGGCTTCTTTGGCCAGTTTTGGATATTCGACAGTTTTCTGAAAGTTATCGAGCCCGCCAATTAATTTGGGCATTCTCTCAACTACAACAAAGATCGTATTTTTATCATTTTCTTCCGTATCCGCCTTGGGTTGTGCCGGTGGATTATCAGGTAATGCTATCGGACCACTTAAGTCTAATTCGGTATTCAATGAAATAGGAGTATCATTAATGACTTCATCATTAGGCACGGCAACAGGTGTTTGGGGAGCCGGTGGTGGTGGGGGAGCTTCTGTCTGCTTCGTTTGAATCACATCCTCCATTTTTACCGTTTCCTGTGCTTGTTGTGTGTAATGAATCTTTGTTTGAGGATTAAATTTAATCTTAAACAATGTGATAAGTATCAATAACGATATTATGAATCCGATCTCAAGATGAATTTGATAATTCAACTTAAGCCCGTTTTCAGGTGTTCTTTGATTTGGTGCAATCATAATAATTTTTCCTTGATTAAACAGTTATATAAGGACTTAAACCTTTAATAGGTAACTACTTTATGCCGTTCTTAAATGACTCGTTTTGAGTCTCTCTCTTTATTAAATAATCTGTACTAAAATTACGGATTTCAGGACGTTTTGGTTACATAATTTTCATAGACAAATCAGGAAGTAAGACAGGTATTCTTTTTAAAAATATTATGAGATATTTAAAAAACCCTTTAAATATTGTAAGAATAATATTTATTTGTATAATCTATTTAAGAATAAAGGTTGTAAACATTAAAAGCGCATTCATGGTATGGCAATATTTGTCAAGAGATAGACAATATTTGTCAATATCATTGAGCCAATGGATAAAGATTCATTTATATACTCATAAATTTTAAATAACAGGTAGATCATTATAATGAGCATGACTATTTGATAAACAAAAACAAGAAGCTAAAATAAACATGTTGGTACTTGGTTAATATGGGAAGTTATTCATTATTCAAAACTGTATTTTATTGATCAATTATATTCAGAAAAAAAGAAATTTATAGTTTACCATGTCGAAAGATATTTTACCGAAACTGATTATCATTCTTATAGTAGCACTGGTGGCAATAATTGTATATCAGCAATTTTTAAATAATACTGAAACTTATGATGCTAAGGGTCGCATAGTAGGTTTCAGTTCCGATCCACATACGGTAATGATAGAACATGAGGATATTCCGGGTTACATGAGAGCGATGACAATGCCTTTCTATGTACCCGATACAACCCAGTTACAAGGCCTCGATATAGATGAAGCCGTGGCTTTTAAATTACATGTTAATCGCGATAGTGCCTGGGTGACAGGAATTCATCAAATAGCCGACTCTCTTGTCTCGGAACATCCGGCTGGAAATAATTTACCGGATGTAAAGGAGCCGAAAAACAGTAAAAAATTGGGTAAGGGCGATTCTGTTCCTACTGTTCGGTTATTCGATCAGGACAATAATCCTGTTACAATTCAGGAATATCAAGGAGAGCCAGTTATTATGACATTTTTCTATACTCAGTGCCCATTACCAAACTACTGTCCCTTGATGTCGAAAAATCTTCAGTATGTTCAACCTATTCTGAAAAAGAAATATGGCAACAAATTTCATTTATTGAGTATAAGCTTTGATACAAAAAATGACACTCCGTCTACCTTAAAAACCTATGCTAAAAAATATACGGATGAGTTGAGTACATGGTCATTCGTATCCGGTAAACCGGATCAAATAGGTAAATTGACGGCGGCATTTGGTGTTTTTTACGAGTACGGGAAAAAACGGATCACACATAATTTACGAACGGTTGTCGTTGACCCGGACGGAAAAGTGTATAAAATATTTAAAGGTAATACCTGGCCGGCTGATCAACTTGTAACGACTGTTGATCGAATGATGAAATCTTATAAATAAATATATTATGATATACAGAGAGTAAGTATGTTACTTGTTGTGTCTTGTAATACAAATAGTTGAAAGAAAATTAAATTAAAGTATTTATGAATACACTTCGAAAAGAACGAATTCATTATTATTACATAATTATTTCAGCAATACTATTCACATTTTTGTTTAACGGTTGTTCAACCACTCATAAAGTCATTAAAAGCAAGTCTGTAAATCAGACCGCCCACCTATTAAACCAAAATGTACTAGCCGTTCTATGGTATCAAAGATCGGCTGAAGTACGGGCACTTTATTATCAGGCTTTTAATATGGCTCATAACCGGTTGGATGAAATTCTTAAAAATGACACAACAGGCAAAAAAAAGGCTGTCGTTGTTGATATCGATGAAACAGTTTTGAATAATAGTCCTTATCAGGCCATGAATATAATTGATACCGTAAGTTATCCAACCAGATGGAAACAATGGACCGCCGCTGCCAGGGCAAAAGCTACGCCCGGATCTGTTAACTTTTTGAGTTATGCAGTTGATCATGGTGTTGACGTATATTATGTCACAAACCGTGGGGTTGATGAACAGGACGGCACTTTGAAAAACCTCAAGGAATTGGGATTCCCTCAGGCAGAGAAAAGTCATTTGTTATTGAAAACGTTGACATCCGACAAAACAAAACGTCGTAAATCCATTGAAAAGACTCATAATATTGTTCTTTTATGTGGGGATAACCTTGGTGATTTCTCTCAAAATTTTCAACATAAATCCAGTGATCAAAGAAATCTGCTGGTTGAGCAGAATAAAAGCAAATTCGGTAACATGTTTATTGTTCTGCCAAATCCCATGTATGGAGAATGGGAGGGAACCACTTACCAATATAATTGGGGAATGACCGACGAACAGAAAGCCAGGGACAGAATAAAATCCTTGAATTATTTTCATATAAATGATAAGTAGAATATAAACTCAAGATTTAAGCGATTTGTTCGTTGTAAATGAAAGAAGAAACGCTGAAATCAGAAATTATATAAGATATTATGACTATACCTGAGATACAGGACAGAATCGTACGGGAATTTTCCTTGTTTGATGATTGGACCGAAAAATATGAGCATCTAATAAAGCAGGGCCGGAAATTAAAGGATTTTCCTGAAGAACAAAGATTGGATCAAAATAAAGTCAAAGGCTGCCAGTCCCAGGTTTGGCTTCATGCAGAACTGGATGGTGATAAAATAAAATTTTATGCCGATAGTGACGCTATGATTGTAAAAGGGCTGGTTTCATTATTATTGAGGGTTTATTCCGAACAAAAACCGGAAGATATACTTTCATATCCACCTGATTTTATCAAAAACATAGGGATGGATACCCATTTGTCGCCGACAAGAGCAAATGGACTGGTTGCTATGGTTAAACAAATTCAATTTTATGCCATGGCCTTTAAAGCAAAATTAGAATCTGATCAAGCGTAATGGATATTTCATTTTATCACTAACTGTCAGCATTAGGTGATTTAACTATTTTAAATGTAAATATTTATAAAACGCCAAATGATTTACCCGGAAGCCGTGACATTGTGGTCATGGCTTTATTTATTATGTTAAACACAAACAAAGAAACGGAATATGATTAACAGAGAAGAATCCGAAAGAATACTGGAAGAATACATTGATGATGACAATCTTAGGCTCCATTGCAGGATGGTAGCGGCGGCTATGGAAGCTTATGCAAGTGATTTGGACCTAAGTGAGGAAGATATTGAGAAATGGTGGACAGCCGGTTTATTGCATGATCTTGATTGGGAAAAATTTCCTGATGAACATCCGAATAAAGCAATCAATGATATTTTCCCTAAGATGGATTTATCAAATGAAATTATAGAAGCCATCAAAGCTCACGCCCCGGAGAGAACAGGTAAAAGGCCCGAAGCGGAAATGGACAAATATTTATTTGCATGCGACGAATTATCCGGTTTTATGAATGCCGTTTCTCTTGTTCGTCCGAATGGTTTTCAGGATATGAAACCTAAATCGGTAACAAAAAAGCTCAAAGATAAACGTTTTGCCGAAAATGTAAGCCGGGCGGATATAAAAGAAGGAGTGGGAATGATCAATAAGGAATTGAGAGATCATTTGCTCTTTTTGATAGAAGTATTCAAGGAAAAGCCCTGATTTACCACTTCAATTTTTCATCTCATTCCTAATGTCACAATGGGAACACTCTGCCCGGACGCTCTACTACGAATAAATTCAAATATCATCTATGGACGTTATGCCCGACTTGATCGAGCATACAGAAATGTGGGGTAATATTTACAACCGTATTTGTTCGATTTGTTCCCATAGCACAACTCATCCGGATTTCCCGTTAAGCGGGGAATGACTTTAACGGCAGACGGAAACCGGAGTACGGATAAATGATACCTGGGAACCAAATTTTACATGATTAATTCAAAATATACGCCATGTATCCATAGCTATACCTACCTGGAATGTGAGGATTGTCAACGTTGGGTGTTTGGAATTGAAGCGAATATACTTGCCAAGGACTCATTACACATCACCAACTCAGGCTGTCATGCCTTTGAAAAAAGCATTGGAGCACTGCCGGCCCCGATCGGTCATCCGGATAGGTGGAATATTGATTACAACCATATTAATAGTTCAAATACGTTATTTTAACCAATTTCCTTGTGTCCCCGGTTTTATTCAAAGCACTCTCTGTGGTTATCCTTTGTTCGCAGATCACTTGTATTTTTTAAATATCCCTGCTAATTGATCATCAAAATGATCGGTGGGAACCGGCTCAAAAGGTTGTCCGGTAACAATTTCAAATAGTTCCGAATATCTTTCAAATACAATCCATCTGAACTCATCGCTCATATCCGGTAATTGTTGTCCTTCTTTACCCTGGAAACCTTTCGACATTAACCATTCTCTGATAAATTCCTTGGATAATTGTTTTTGTCGTTCTCCCTTTTCCAAACGTTCTTCATAGCCATCCGCATAAAAGTAACGAGAAGAGTCGGGTGTATGAACTTCGTCTATTAATACAAGTTGACCATTATTAAGTCCAAATTCATACTTGGTATCGACAAGGATTAAGCCATTTTTATTAGCTATCTGCTGTCCACGATCGAATAATTTGAATGCTGTTTGCCTTATTTGGTGCCATAATTCTTCACCAACAATACCACGTTTGATAATTTCTTCCTCGGAAATATCCTCATCGTGGCCTTCTTTTGCTTTAGTGGCAGGGGTAAGGATAGGTTTCTCAAAACGCTGGTTTTCCTTAAGTCCTTCAGGTAAACTAACCCCGCATAGGGTCCGTTCGCCGGAGTTATACACACGCCATGAATGTCCGACAAGATACCCACGAATAACGACTTCCACCGGTAGTGATTCACATTTTTTTGCAATAGTCACATTCGGATGAGGTACGTCAATGACATGAGTATCAACAATATCTTTAACTTTCTCAAAAAAGAAAGCGGCTATTGTATTAAGTATCTGTCCCTTAAAAGGAATAGGCTGTTTTAATATGTGATCAAAAGCCGATATACGGTCTGAGGCGACAATCCCCAATGTATGTTCATTTAACGTATAGACGTCGCGTACTTTACCTCTATATGGTTCAGGCAGGTAATCGACTTGCGTATGAGTGATACAATTATTCAACGCCTGTTTACGATCTATCTCACTGATATTCACTATTTATATGTTGATTTACGTTCAATTAGTTCCGGTTCAACCGTAACTTGTTCGTGATCTTCCAGATCTTCATAAATACTTTTAGCAAGTCTTTTAGTCGCTTGCTTTCCGATCTCAATCATTTTTTGATCAAGTGTAGTCAGGCTAAGATATTTAGCAATTTTAACATTGTCATATCCAATTAATGCTACATCTTCAGGAACGCTCAAATTTAATTCAGATAAGGCGTGCAGAGCACCCAAAGCCTGCATATCATTCATACAAAAAATGGCATCGGGCATTGAATCCCTGTTATGCATTATATATAAAGCCTCATAACCCGCTTCTTCGCTGAAGCCGGCATGTTTACGAGTGATACCCGAAGCAACATATTCTTCCTGCAAAGGAATGTTATTTTTATTTAGTGCATCACGAAAGCCCTGCTCCCGTTGAACATATTTATTGGCCCGTGTATGAGCACGAATTAAACCAATTTTTTGAAAACCCTGCGCAGCTAAATGTTCACCGGCCAGATATCCGCCTTTGTAATTATCCCACCAATAATAGTCGTAATTGGGATGTTTTGTATCAATTAAAATGATAGGAACATTAAGGTGTGACAGGCGCCTGTCAATTTCATCATCTATCTCAATGGAAAAAATGATCAGGGCATCAGGGGTACCACGATCAAGAAACTTTTTGAAATTTTCTTTTGAATCCGAAGATCCCGTATTAAATATAATTAAATCGAGATCAATATTAGTGATTTCGTCCTTAACACCTTTTAAAACTTCATTAAAAAATGGTGTAGTAAATGTAGGAACAGCCATTGCTATCATTTGAGGTTCCTTGCTGGCAAGTTTCCGGGCATTCACCTGGGGATAGAATTCTAACTCTTCAATAGCTGCTTTAACTTTTTTCTTGGTTTTATCAGAAACATAAGGAGAATCATTTAAAACCCGGGAAACCGTTGAGATGGCAACGTTTGCCCGATTAGCTACATCGTAAATTGTTACTTTTTTAGCCATGGCTGTGATAATTAATATAAATTCCGAATTACTAAGTGTATTTGTTCTGTAAGAATTATGTGTGCTTTAAAACCTTTTTCTTTATCAATTACGTTTCGATGGTAAATTTAATATAATTATTAATGTTATTATAGGCTGATATCTGATTGACGGTGATTAAATTATCTTTCTATAATTAGAGAAATAGTAAAATAATTTAATCAAAGATAGAACATTTTGATAAAAGTTATAAGTTAAAGATAGATATTAACAAATAAATTATAATTAAAATGGATATCGGGTAATAAAGATATTACGTATTCTATAAATAATAGAATATGAGGATTAATTGTATCATTTTGGTAAATCTGTGAAAGTTTAATAAAAAGTTAACAGCAGCCTGGAACTATTCATCAATTAAAGTGCATTTACATTCTAAAGTTTAGGCTGTGTGTGAATAAAAGGTACATGAACTATAAAATTCTTAGATATCCCGGCTTCTTATTCAGGCCGATTTATGAGCGGACATCTATCCACAGGAATGTCATTGAGGAACTTATAGATCCTGAATTGCGAATCGCTTATAGACATTGTCGTTCCATTACGAGGGAATATGCAAAAACATTTTATATGGCGACCCGTTTTCTGCCAAACAAAAAGCAAAGAGGGGTATTTGCTGTTTATGCATTATGCCGATCGCTCGATAATATTGCTGATGCAGAATCGGCAGGCTATTCATCAGCGTTATCAAAATCGGATAAAATCCATCTTCTGGAACAATGGAAATTCGATTTAATACAATTGTATAACAACAATTATAAAGGTAATAATCCAATACTTTTAGCTTTCAGAGATACAATCTCTTCTTTTAATATAAAACCAGATCTACCATTATTATTGATTGAGGGGATTACATCGGACTTGACTAAAAACCGATATCAGGACTTTAGTGAATTATATGATTATTCCTATAGAGTAGCATCGGTAGTGGGACTTATGACTACCGAGATATTCGGTTATTCTGAAAAAAAAGCTTTAGAATATGCGGTTGATTTAGGTATAGCTATGCAGTTGACAAATATTTTAAGGGATGTAGGTGAAGATTTGGAAAAAGACAGAATTTACCTTCCTTTAAATGAATTAGCCGGTTATGGAATTGATATTGAAGAGTTGTTTGATCATCAATGTACAGATAAATTTAAAGCATTTATGAAATTTCAAATCGCCCGGGCTCGTAATTATTATCAGAATGCGGAAAAGGGGATTGATTACCTTACTAAAGAGGCCAGGCTTCCGGTATATCTTGCTCATTATAATTATCAGCGTATATTGAATAAAATTGAGGAGAATGATTATCAGGTATTTACCCGGAGAGCGTACGTTAGTAAGCGCGAAAAAGTAATGAGCATACCGGAAATCTATTGGAATAAAATGTACGCTAAAGATATAGAGAGATAATACCCTTTAATAGCTTATTGATATACCATTTCTTAAACCTGTAAAGAAGTCTTATATTCTATTTGTAGGTAGAATGTACCTCATGTATATCATGTATTTTTAGTATGAATAATCGTAATTAAATTACAGGATTAATGCCGGATATTAGAAAAGTATTGATTGCCAATCGGGGAGAGATAGCAGTCAGAGTCATCAAGACGTGTAAGGATCTTGGAATTAGAACGGTGGCTGTTTATTCGGAAGCCGATGAAAAGTCGCCCCATGTTAGAATGGCCGATGAATCTGTACATATCGGTGCAGCAGCCTCCTCTGAGAGTTATCTGAATATGGACAAAATTATCGGTGCAGCAAAGAAAACAGAGGCAGATGCCATTCATCCTGGTTATGGTTTTTTGAGCGAAAACGCCGAATTCAGTCAACGCTGCAAGGATGAAGGGATTATATTTATTGGCCCGGATGCGGAAGCCATAAGGGTAATGGGTGACAAGACCCGTGCTCGTGAATTGACAAAGAAAGCGGGACTGCCTTTACCGCCGGGCACTACAACAGCATTGAAAAGTGTTGAGGAAGCCGAAAAAGTAGCTGATGATATAGGATACCCTGTTTTGATAAAAGCTGCTGCCGGTGGAGGTGGTAAAGGTATGCGTATCGTTCGTGATAAATCTATGTTCGTCTCAAGTATTAAGGCATCACGATCAGAAGCGTTGAACGCCTTTGGAGATGACAGGGTTTATGTGGAGAAATATCTGGAGTCTCCGCATCATGTGGAGTTTCAGATTATTGCCGACAGACACGGAAATGTACTACACTTGTACGATCGTGAGTGTTCGATACAGAGACGGCATCAGAAAGTAGTAGAAGAAGCTCCTTGCGCATTTATAACGGAAGAATTAAGAAATGAGATGTCGAAGGCCGCACGCGAAGCTGCCCGTTCTTGTAATTATGTAAATGCGGGTACTGTTGAATTTCTCGTCGATAAGCATATGAATTTCTATTTCCTGGAAATGAATACCCGTTTACAGGTTGAACATCCCGTAACAGAATTGATAACAGGTGTCGACCTTGTGGAATTGCAAATTCGGGTGGCAGAAGGGAAGAAACTGCCTTATACACAAGACGACATCAAACGAAATGGACATGCCATAGAATCACGTATTTGTGCTGAAGATCCAGCCAATAATTTTTTACCGAGCACCGGATTATTAAAAACTCACAGGGTACCAACCGGTATCGGGGTTCGGGTTGATACCGGGGTTGAGGAAAATCAGGAAGTATCTATCAATTACGATCCCTTGATGACGAAATTATGTGTGCACGGTCGTGACAGAGATGAAGCTATACGACGTATGAAGCGTGCCCTAAGGGAATACGAGATTGCAGGATGTAAGACAACGATACCATTTTGTTATTATGTTATGGAACACGAAGCATTCATTAACGCCAGGTATGATACTCATTTCGTGAATAATGAGTTTGATGTAAAAAAAATGAGCCTGATTAATGATGAAACAGATTCAGATATAGTATCCGCTCTTGCTGCTGCATTATTGTCGAATGATAATAATAATGACGGACAGGCTAACCACAGTTCAAAAAATAAATCCACACATAATGGAATATTAGAGAATTCGGAATGGTGGGTTAAGAGAAGAAAATAAATATATTTATTAGAACAATTATTATTAGCGTATCTATGGTTACTTGTTTAGAGTAATATTTATAAGTATATGTTGGTCATAATGTTATTAGATTCCAACTGAAATAAGAGTGTATATTTTTTAATATTCGATTACCTTTTTTTGAAAACCTCAGATAACATATATTAACTCAAACTGTTAGCTTATAAATAAGATATAATTGTACTGGTACTGAAGAGGTTATGATTCGTGTTCTGATTAGTATTATAATTTGGCTGATTTACGGGATATTCTTTATTACAATGTTCCCTTTCGCACTATTAGCTTATTTAATCTCGTTTCCATTTGACAAGTACTATAGATTACCAAATTGGATTTTATTAAATGTTGGTAAACTATATTTGAAAATAAATCCTTATTGGAAGATTAAAATAAACGGCCTTCATAATTATAATCGCCATAAACCCGTTATATTCATAAGTAATCATCAGAGTTTTTTAGATATGCCGTTACAGGCATTAATGCCATGGACATTTAAATGGGTATCAAAAAAAAGTCTGTTTTATATACCTTTTATGGGTTGGACCATGAAATTATCCGGTCATATCAGCATTGATCGAGATAAAAAAACAGCTATGAGAGCACTAGAGCGAATGATTCCCATACTAAATAAAAATATACCGGTTATTATTTTCCCGGAAGGAACCAGATCAAGAGACGGTGAGTTACATAAGTTTAAAAACGGGGCATTTAATATTGCATTAAAAAATAATATTCATCTTCAGCCAATTGTAATTGACGGCACTCATAATATATTATCTTCCGATGATTGGCGGTTTACAATTAAACAAGATATTTACATGTCCATTCTTGAATCCATTGATCCTGATGATTTTGATACGATGGCAGATTTGAAAAAGTATGCTTACCGTGTAATGAAGGACGAGCTCGTTAATATCAGGGATCAGAATAAGGCTCATCAAAACGTTTGATAACTATCTAACCAATGTTATTAATCAATTGGTTTTTACATGAATTTAAAATTAGCAGATTTATGGGATATCGAATACCATATTAAGATAATGGCAGGTATTGTCATATCGGAAATCTTGCTATTAGCCGTTTTTAATTTTTGGCCAAAATCCAAAGCAGAGCCTGTCTTTCAATCCATTGAGCCTTCGGAACAACCTGTGGTACTGGATAATGTTCGAATTACGAGACAGGGAAATACACCACCATTACCACCGGCTCCTGTTGTACCTGTTCAGGTACCTGACGACAAAATTATTCAGGAACAATTACCTCAGCTGGATAATATTGGTAATGATAATTTTAGTAAAATGCCCAAACTCAAAGAAGGAGGGGATAATGGTGAAGGTGCAATTGCAAAAAATCCTGAAAGACCACCTAGTGTTACAAAAATTGTTGAACCCGCTGTTCCCGATGCCGCCAAAAGAGCAAATGTTAAAGTGGAACTCATTGTTAACTTCCTTGTAAATACCGATGGATCTGTTGCTGATGTTTCCATAGCTCAAATTAAATTGTTCAATAAAAAAACCGGGAAATTTGATACCGTAAAAACGATTGATTACGGTATAATTGATGTTACAATGAGAGCAGCGGCACAATGGAGATTCCGTCCGGCCGAACAAGGTGGGAAAAAAGTGAAGGCATATACGAAACACATTTTCACATTTGGAATTTAGTTTGAGTTAAGGTCAAAAATATTCTTATATTTGGCCTTTCAAGATATTCGGCCCGGAGAGGTGCCGGAGCGGTCGAACGGGCTCGCCTGGAAAGCGTGTGTACCCCAAAAGGGTACCGAGGGTTCGAATCCCTCCCTCTCCGCAGTAAAGCGAAGTGACTTTTAAGTTGCTTCGCTTTTTTTTTATTAATGTAACTTCATTTAACAATATAAAAGATTAGTTTAACTATATATTGGTCATAAGGTTATAACCTGTATTTGAAGTGGAAGTCATATGCATTATGATGCTATAATTGTTGGGGCAGGACCGAACGGATTGTCAGCAGCTATTAAATTAGCACAGGAAGGATTGAAAGTAGCTGTTTTCGAAGCCTCCGATATTCCCGGTGGTGGTGTTCGTACTATGAACCTGACTTTACCCGGATATTCTCATGATGTGTGTTCAGCCGTACATCCTCTTGCTGTTGGATCTCCCTATTTCAACTCATTACCACTTGAAAAATATGGACTGGAGTGGATTCATCCGGAATTACCCATGGCCCATCCTTTCGATAATGGAACCGCAGCCTTTTTAGACAGATCTATTGAAAGAACCTCCTATTCGTTATTGGAAGATGCACAGAGATACAGAAACTGGATGGGTTTCCTGATTGAAAAATGGGATCTTTTGAAAAACCAGCTCCTGGGACCATTACGCGTACCCGAACATCCATTGGCAATGGCTCAATTTGGAATATTTGCACTCCAGCCGGCACATTTTCTGGCAAAAAAATTATTTAAAGGATATCGGGCACAGGCTTTGTTCACAGGGATGACGGCCCATGCTATTATGGACCTGGATAAAATGGCAACATCTGCTATTGGAATGGTATTAGCTATTTTGGGTCATGTTGAGGGATGGCCGATGCCTAAAGGCGGCGCTCAACAATTAACCAGAGCATTGGTATCCCATCTAAAATCATTAGGTGGGGAACTAATTACCGGACAGAAGATCGATAAAATAAAAGACTTACCACAGGCACGAAGTATTTTATTTGATATCACTCCCGAGCAATTATTGAAGATCGCCGGATCATCTTTCCCTGTTTCCTATCAAAAAAAGCTTAAGAAGTATCGTTATGGCCCGGGTGTTTTTAAACTGGATTGGGCTCTGGATGAACCCATTCCTTTTAAAGCAAAGATTTGTGAAAAAGCCGGTACCATTCACCTGGGGGGTACCATGAATGAAATTGTTGAATCTGAGAAGATCGTATGGAAAGGGCGTATTTCTGAAAAGCCATTTGTGTTATTGGTTCAACCGAGCAGATTTGATCCTTCAAGAGCTCCGGAAGGTAAACACACAGCATGGGCTTATTGTCATGTGCCCAATGGCTCGACATTCGATATGACTACTATTATCGAGAATCAGATAGAGCGCTTTGCACCCGGTTTTAAAAATACCATTATAAAACGGCATAAAATGAATACATCTGATTTCCAGGCTTATAATGCCAATTATATTGGAGGCGATATTAACGGTGGTGTACAAGACATTAAGCAGTTATTTACCCGGCCTGTCAGGAAATGGATACCATATGCTACTGATAGAGAGGGATTATACATTTGTTCTTCATCTACCCCACCCGGGGGCGGTGTACATGGAATGTGTGGTTATAACGCTGCATTAGCAGCATTATCAAAGCTTGGTAAGTAAGGGGATTTTACCCGGCACAAGGTAATCGCTTCTTTTGATATGACTGTTTATGTGTACCTAAGGAATAAAATCAGATTAAATTCTGCTTGCGAAAGCGCCGGTAGATCCTCTCTACATCAATCTCCTTTTTTAGGGGAACACCTTCTAACAGGTAATCAGCCATTAAATCAGCAGTATATTTTGAGTAGAGTAATCCTTTGGAACCCATCCCGGTTATGATATGCAAAGAAGGATATGAATGATGAGTACCCAGGATAGGAAGTCGATTAGGTGTTGATGCCCGTACTTCTGCCCATTGTCCTATTATTTGCGCTTTTTCAGCAATTCCGGGTAATGACTGTTTTAATTTGCGTGTTAAATATTTCCGTCCGTATTCATCAGGTTCCCTGTGAGTAAAGTCATGTTCATAGGTACTGCCAACGATAAACTTCTGAACTTCTATTCTGCCTATATATCCATTACCAGATAATGAAAAAGAAAAGGGCAGGGGATCGGGAACTTTAAACATTGCAACCTGACCTTTTACCGGGTGTATGGGCAATTTCGCCCAGTAACTGATATCAAGCGTATCGGCTCCGGTGGCAAAGACAATATTTTTGGTTACTAATTCCAGGTCATGATTTTGAATGATCCAAAAATTATCCTGCTGTTTCAATATATAATCTTCGATGATATAAGATGATACGTCTTGTTGTTTCAAATAGGCATGATACGCTTCTAAATATTCAGGTATGGCAACGGCGATGCTGTTGGGGTGCCAAAGTCCACCATAAACACAGTAGACCTCGGGAGACATCTCCTTAATCATTTCTTCCGTCTTCCACTCACACCAGCCATCCGGCCAATCCTGTCTATGAAATGAACGTTCAAGGGAAACGCCTCTTTTGTGGGTTATACCGGGACGCAACACACCTGTAATCTTAAAAAATGGCTTTTTACTGTATTCTTGTAGTTTGTTAAGATTTTCAAGCGTGGTATCATAGCATTTTTCCGTTTCCCAATACAGGTTGGCATTCCTGGAGGCCGCCGGATCTGCCATACCAATGGGAATACCGGATGCTCCGCCGCCGATACCTTTTTTATCTATTACAGCAATATCACAACCCTTGGTAACAAGAGAATCGGCCAGGCTTAAACCGGCTAATCCGGCCCCAATTATTATATAATCGAATGTTCTAAAAGAAGTGTAATTGTTTTGAGGCAAGAGTCAGTCTAAATCGCTTAAAATTTCATTTGAATGAATTTTCTTGACACCTATTTGTTCCATTTCTTCCCAGGCAGCTGCAACAGATCCATCAATATCGATACCCCTGACAGCATCCTCTATGACAACGACTTCAAAACCTTGTTTGATACCATCAACCGCTGACCATTTTACACAAAAATCGGTTGCCAATCCTGCCATGTATAAACGGTTGATATCACGTTCACGCAAGTACCCGGTTAAACCTGTCATAGTCTTATGGTCATTTTCAAAAAAGGCGGAATATGAATCGATTTCCTGATGAAACCCTTTGCGGATAATGAGTTCGGTCTTTGTTGCATTCAGATCTTTATGAAAATTGGCACCTCTGCTGCCCTGTACACAGTGATCAGGCCAGAGTATTTGTTCACCGTAATACATATTAATCGTTTCATATGGCTCTTTTCCTTCATGTGAGGAAGCAAATGAACTATCATGCAAAGTATGCCAATCCTGGGTTTGTAATACGTGGTCGAATTCAAGAATTAACTTATTGATAACAGGAATAATCTTATCTCCATCAGGGATTGCTAATGCCCCTCCGGGACAAAAATCATTTTGTACGTCAACAACTAATAATGCAATCATGATCACTGTACCTCGGATTTTTTAGCTATGTTCAAAAGTTCATTTCTGGTATTCATTAGCTTCTCACTCAATCCTACTTTATAAATATGTGGATTTTCAAATCTACGATGTTCTTTTTGGAGTTGGGATAAGCGTTGCTTAGCATACTGTGCACTTTCATTAGGGGACGGCAAATCAGCTTTTATCTTTCCCTTTTCCATTACTTTATGCAATATTTCTTCTTTTTTAAATTGACTGACATCAACATTTTTTTCGGGAAAATGCGGATGAAATATCTTAGTCAATTCATCTTCCGTATCCAGCATGACACCGTCTCCATAAAAGTATCCTTCATTATGATACACACGCATAACCTTTTTCACACCGGGTAAATTAACCTTGGTGATATTTTCCGAAACCTTGAGTTTTGGACGATTATTTATCATGCTCAATTTATAAACTCCATCCAGAGCCGGGCAGTCGTATGCGGTAACCAAACGTGTCCCAACACCAAAAAGATCGATGGGGGCTTCCTGGTCTATAAGGCTTTTTATCAGGTATTCGTCCAGTTGATTAGAAGCGGCAATCTTGACATACTTTAAACCGGCATCATCGAGCATTTTACGTGCCTTACGACTCAAATAGGCGAGGTCACCACTGTCAAGGCGTATTCCCAGTAACTTATGACCTTTTTTTTCCAGTTCTTTTCCAACTCTAATGGCATTGGGAACGCCGCTGTTGAGTGTGTTATACGTATCGACGAGAAGGACACAATTGTCAGGATAAAACTCGGCAAATTGTCGGAATGCCGTTAATTCATCATCAAACGATTGAATCCATGAATGGGCCTGTGTACCGGAAGGTTCAAGATCATATTCATAAGCCGCATATACATTGGATGTGGCATCCGCTCCGCCTACAATAGATGCTTTACTGGCCTGAATACCACCCCATCCCTGAGAACGCCGCAATCCAAAATCGATAAATTTACGATCACCGGCCACCTGACGAATTCTTGACGCTTTGGTTGCTATAAGTGATTCAAAATTAAGAATGTTTAAAAGCAGTGTTTCGACGATCTGTGTCTCGATAATATTTCCCTTTACCCGAACAACGGTTTCAGTGGGAAAAACGACTTCCCCCTCTTTGGGAGCAAATATTTCCCCTTTGAATTGAAAATTTTTCAGATATCCCAAAAATTCTTTGTTAAAACCAAGGGAATCCAGGTATTCAATATCTTCTTTATTAAACGTAAAATTCTCAAGATAGGGTAGAAGGTCGCTTAATCCGGCAAATATTACATAACCACCATCAAAAGGATTCTTGCGAAAAAAATAATCAAAACTGGCCGTTGCTTCTGATCTCCCGGACAGGAAGTAACCCTGAGCCATAGTCAGTTCATAAAAATCTGTGTAAAGGGCTTTATGATCCAGTAAACTCATATTCAGCGTAATATTTTTTAATATAATGTCACTTAAAGATAAGAAACACTTTTAAGTGATCTTTCATCATATCAATATAAGGAATCGAGATCTGGAAATGTAGTTTCAGTAAATAGTTATCAGGAAAACAATTAACAAAAGTATCTTGCCAATAATCTGGTTTACAAATTGAAGTACATAATAAAGAAATTGAAATTGATAAATAGTATCAAATTTTTTCAACATTCAGCATCCAATAGATGAAAATTCAATTGGCAATTATTGACGAAATATTCCACGCTTCACAAGTTTCTTGATTTTCTTATTACCTATCCACACTTTTTCGTTTGTCTCAATATCAATGAGTTCAAGATTAGTCGTGTAGTACATTGTATAGGTTTTCCCGGTAAGTGATTCGTCTCTAATGGAATTAAGATTTCCAATAAGCATGTAATCGGCACCCAATTCCCTGGCAAGTTTTTTCATGGATTCATAAGAAGCATAGGTTTGCTGATCTTCGCGTTCCTGTCGTATTTGCTCCCGTTCTTCCGGACTTGCTACAAATCTGACTTCGCCGGAGTTAATGAGCTCACGCTCAAGTTCTTTGGTGAACACCTCTGTATCGATGTGTTCCATACTTTCATTTCGGACATTACCAACGATAACTACGGGATCATCTCCTTTATGATTATTTCTGTATGTATCAAGCCAGGGTGATGACACAACATTTTTAATCATTTCCATAGAGACCAGCCTGGCATCGGTGTCGTTCCACAAACCGGAGAGGTCGGTAGTCGTGTCTTCCGAAACCCTCGTAACTTTTTGAGTTGCACACCCGGATATAAGTATAAATAGCCCGCCGAGCGTCATATAAAGTATACTTTTCATTTCACGTTCTCTTTTGATGTTAGTTGATGCTTAACAGTTCTTGCTGAATAAAGGATTTGAATTCATGGTGTAATTTTTCATCTATGGTATGTTCAGATCGTGACAAGGCTCCCTGCTCTGATAATCCGCCGTCACGGCCTTCCATACTGAATTCTTTAAGTTTCTTACCACTTTCAACATCAATCATTTGAATATTCAAGGACCAATGAATAAAATGAGCGTCTTTTCTCTTGAGATCCATATCTTTGTATGTGTAATAGACCACAGCATGAATTATGGCTTTATTGGCTATCGGAGAAACTGTGAAGCCCTCATTTTTCAAGACTTTACCAATGGATATCTTAATTACATTGGGTACATTTTTGCCTGTTACATAAATGAGTGATCTTCTTCGAAGATTTTGATACTCTCTTTCAAGTCGGGCTTTAACATTTTTATTCATGCCGCCTGTCTTTTTGCCGAGCAAAATATCCCGTTGAGTTTTTAGATTATCGTTGACACTCAACAGAATCAGGGCCTTTTTTATGAGTGCGAGACGTTGTAATAAATTGTTTTCTCTATTTATTTGTTGTTCATAATTGTTTAAAAGTCTTTCATTTCTGGATATTTCTGATGAATAGAGTGTGGCTGTCTCTTGCCTTTTCATCCCGACAAGAACATATGACGTTCCATCTATAGCCGTATATTTCTTTAATACTTTTGCGTTCATCAGGTTTTGGCGGGATCCGGCTTCTGTTACTGATAGAAGCTGTGTGACACGATCGGTGGTTATTTTATCATTACGAGAAGTCTCCCTATAATCGTCTATCAATTTCTGATTTACCTTAACTTTTGATTGAAACAGCTTGGTAAGACTTCCGAGGGCCTTATTCTGAGCATCCTGCAGATTCGATCCGCTGCCGACTGCCATGAGATATTCATTGGTGTTGTAAATGCTTGATGGATCTTTGACCCAGGATGGTAATTGCCCCGGACGTGTTTTTTGTCGTTGTGCCAGGCTTACAGTGGATAAACCGAGGCTAAAACATACTACGACGAGCAATGATATCCGTACGGTTTTTTTCATAGTTGAGAGCCTCTTAATTACTGAAAAGCGATTCCGCAACCTCTAACGCCTTATCGTTAGCAATCGTTATTTTTTTATGATCCTCAAAAAGTAATCTACCATTATATGACACATATTCAATAGTTAGTTTATGGGTACCTGCAGGTAATTTATACAGATTTACATAAACTTGTCCCGGCATCGTCTGCCAGCTTCTTAAATCGGCTTTTTCCGTTGCTTCTGTAGCTATTTTGCCAAAAAGGTTTACAATACCGCTTAAAATCTTAATTCCACCTTTTTTGAGTTTGGCTTTTGTAATATTGGTCCCGGTTGCTTTAGCCAGAGCCCGAACGAACGTACGAGCGTAAATTATGGGCTCCTTAACTTTATATACCTCCATGGCCACCTCATCCATATTTTCTATTTTATACAAGGGAATACGCAAGGTATCATTTATTAAGGCATAAACGGAGTATACGTTACTTGGTACGGTTCGCAAAACAGGTAAGGACAATTTCAAATAAAAGTCCTCTCTTTGCAGATATACACGTGTGTCAACCTGGTATTTAACAGGAGCCTCACCACTGAAGCATACAAACAGGGTATTATATTGATCTGGTTGTTTTAATCGGGAAAGGGTTTCACTGCCTGATGAAGTATAAGGGAAGAAGGAAGATTGATTATTAAAAGCTTTTAACATTTGTTCATATTCAATCCTCGCATCATCGGGATGCCCGGTCCTGGCATATAAAACTCCAGACAGGAAATGTCCAAATGTGCTGTTCTGTATGTTAGCCTTACCACTTTTCCATTTAACCTGATTATTGGTATCCGCCTCCGACAATGCTGTTACAATACCCTGATACTTAATGTTCAATCTTTGCAGTTTATAGGCTATTTGCCTGGCTTCAACGAGGGCATCTTCATAATTTTTCCTGTGCAGGTAATTCAGGCTGTTTAAAGCATTCAGATAGATACTTTCATAATCTTCGCCATTATATGCCAGTATATTATCATTTATCATAAAGGAGGCAATTCCACGTGATATACTTTTGGAAAATAAGCGGTCCATTTCCTTTTCAGCTTGTTCGAAGGCTACAAAACTTGAATCGTATGCTCCTGCGAAATGAAGGGCTGTACCTTTTTCCAATAACATCAATACCTTGTCACGTTCTTTATAAATATTTTTTTTATCATAATGTTCAATCAGTTTTGCTGTATTTTCATAATCTCCGGAAACAAAACCATTTCGAACTGAGGATTGCGCCCTGTCAAGACGGGAAGCAGCACATCCCTGAAAAATGAATAGTGCAACAATTATTGATAATAGTATAAATACGTTTTCTTTTTTGATAACAAACATTAGCTTATTTCTGTCTGCAAGACAGGCAATAACGAATGATAATATTCAATATCTTTATACTTTTAATATAGTATTATTACCTATTGGAAAACATATATTTGTATGAAGTTTAGATTGTTTAGACCGTTACTAATTGGTGTTACCTTAATGATCTCAATTTGCTTGATTTCATTACCTGTAAAAGGTCAAAGTAAACCCAAAACCAATGCGGATATTATTCTCAAATTAAGTTTATCGAAACTTAGTCATTGTCAGCTATTGGATTCCCTTCAACAATCGGTACATATGAGTGGGAATATGGCAGATCATTTTAATTATGATATTACCCGTTTCCTATTGACAAAAAATGTTAAAATTCAGGAATCGAAACGTCGTGCTCCAACATTAAAAATTAATGTTAAAACACATAACAAGGAGCAGAAAATTGATAAGAATCACTTGTTTAGACAAATAAATGGTTATCTGACCATCACTTTAATCGACACATCAGGTATTATTGAAGGCGTCAGGAAATACAATATCTCGGAGAGTGATACCTTAAATAATAAATTTGCCGACGACGTTACAGGGGATTGGGAACCTGCTCAATTTGATAATCCGCATACAAAGAAAATTCATATATGGAATAGGGTAGTACAACCGGGTTTATTAATTTCAGCTATCGGTGTAACTGTTTATCTATTATTTAATGTCAGGAGTAAGTGATTGCGAAATATCAGAAACACAATATTATTGATCTCATCACTCGTAGTATGGTCATCGTGTGCAACACCAACAACACCTACAGGCGGACCGGCGGATAAGACCGGGCCGAAAATTGTGCGAACCGTACCTAAGACTGGTACCACAAATTATCATCAGGACTTTATTGAATTTGATTTTTCAGAATTTGTGAATCGATCATCATTTCGAAAAGCTTTCCAGGTTCAACCTGCGTTGGGGCTGAAATATAAGATTGACTGGGGAAGAAAATCGTTAAAGGTGAAATTTGAAAACGGGTTACCGGATTCCGCCACCGTTATTTTTACTGTAGGGACCGACTTCACGGATTACCATGGAAATCCTATTAAAAATCCATATACCCTGGCTTTGTCAACTGGTCCACGGATTAATAAGGGAAAGATAAACGCAAAAGTTCTTAACAGTTCCGATGGCAAGGTGAAATCGGGTGATCGCGTGTTGTTATATCGAACTCCCGTTGATTTGAGTAAACCCGCTCTCTACATGGGTGAGACAGATACGGGAGGTGTTGTTCATTTTTCCTATTTACAACAGGGAAAGTATAAAGCTTTTTGGCTGGAAGATCGAAACAGGAATAAAATGTGGGATAAGAAACTGGAGAGGGCACAACCATTTCCTAAGCAATTTGTAAAACTGTTGAAAGATTCGACCGCCAATTTTGGTAAGCTATATATTGCCGATTTCGATACGGTAAAGCCGCATATTTTGGGGATTGGCGTTTTATCGACACACAGGTTACGTCTGCGTTTCAGTGAACCCGTTAAAATGACAGATTCCACTTCATCTGTAGTTCAGGATACCAGTGGAACCCGTTATTCTGAGGCCATCCCTCTATACCGGGACCCAAAAGAAAACTATGTCCTGTTCTTTTACAGTTTGAAAGACTTGCTGAAAACATCCAATTATCAATTAAAATTATCAGGTATCACCGATTTGAGTGGGAACCACCTGGAACATAGAAAAAAGATTTTTCAGGGTTCTGATCAGAAAGATACCACGGCTGTGAAAATCATCAGTATTGAACCGGAAAAAGGTATTTATCCCGATCAACCGTTAAAAGTAACCTATAGTGGATTAATAACTAATCTTCCAGTGGTTGATTCGCTTAAAGTGATTCAGGACAACAAACTAATTTCTAAATGGAAGAAAGTAAGGGTGGATAATAATCTATTATATATTTATCCGGATACTAAGTGGCACAGCGGGGTCAATTTCCAATTCAGAGTATATAACCCGGCATCCTTAAATTATAAAAAAACCGAACCTCAAGTCTGGTCTGAAGATAAATTAGGTTCTTTATCAGTCCTGTTACCTGACTCGAGTTCAGATACAGTACATACCTATCATTTGGAAGTACTAAACGAAGAATATCACATTAAAAAAGACACTTCGGTAACAAATAATATAACTATCAACAATTTGCCACCGCTGGATTATGTGATAAAGGTCTATGAAGACAATAACAAAAATGGTAACTGGGATAGTGGAAGCGTGGAACCATATAAGGCTCCTGAACCTTATTTTATACAGAAGAAAGTTCCGGTAAAATCACGTTTGACTTCAGAGATACATATTATATTTTAAGGAGCTGAATTTTTAGACTTATTTTAAGATATCAACAGAATTGTCTGATAAAATAGTTAACTTTAAAAAGCGCTTTTTTAGACATGAAACTCAAATAATATTATGGGTAACGCATCAAAAGATACTACTATTAAAAGTAAAACAGCTAAAAAAAATAAAAGCAGGGAAGAAAAATCCCATATTCCCAAAATTTATAAGGCAAAGAATAAAGTTCGTTTTGTAACAGCAGCAAGTCTGTTCGATGGACATGATGCCAGTATTAATATCATGCGTCGTATTTTACAAAGCAGCGGGGCTGAAGTTATTCATCTGGGACATAACCGGTCGGTTCATGAGATTGTAAATTGTGCTATTCAGGAAGATGCCCAGGGCATTGCCATAAGCTCATATCAGGGCGGTCATATGGAATATTTTAAATATATGATCGATTTGCTGCGGGAACATCATGCATCTCATATAAAAGTGTTCGGTGGCGGCGGTGGTGTTATTGTTGATGAAGAAATAAAAGAATTACATGATTATGGAGTATCTCGAATTTTTTCTGTAGAAGACGGAAGAACAATGGGATTGCAGGGAATGATTAATTTCATGATTAAAGCCTGTGATTACGATACTACTAAGGTTGATACAGTCGATACTTCCTTCATATTGAAAAAGGATAGTAAAACAGTAGCCCGTTGTATTACAGCCATTGAAAGTGATAAAGCTGATTTTATCTCATATAAAAATGATCAATTAGTTGATTCTTCAGGCAAACAAATAGAGACAGCCAAAAATGGTCAGCCTATTCCCCTGGTGGGTATTACAGGAACGGGCGGTGCCGGAAAGAGTTCATTGACAGATGAACTTGTCAGACGTTTTTTAATAGAATTTGAGGACCTGACCATCGCCGTAATATCTATTGATCCTTCGAAACGAAGAACCGGGGGAGCATTGTTGGGCGATCGTATTCGTATGAACAGTATTGATACCGATCGAGTTTATATGCGGAGTCTGGCCACTCGTTCAGATAACCGCGCTACAAGTGGTGCGGTTAAAGGAGCAATCAAAGTTTGTCAGGCCGCCGGATATGATCTGATTATTGTTGAAACAAGCGGGATTGGCCAAAGTGATACGGAGATTGTAGATCTCGTGGATATTCCGATGTATGTTATGACCAGCGAATACGGTGCGGCCACCCAGCTTGAAAAGATCAATATGCTTGATTTGGCTGATCTCACCGTATTAAATAAATTTGAAAAGAAGGGTTCACGTGATGCTTTAAGAGATGTACGTAAACAATACCGGCGCAATAGGTTGATGTTTGAAGAAGATGATCTGTCACTACCGGTATATCCGACGATAGCCGCACAATTTAATGACAAAGGAGTCAATCATCTTTTTAAAGCGTTAGTCGATAAGATTAATGATCACTATTCGCTGTCCTGGAAAACGCATATTTATAAAGATTCGCTGCCGGTAGATGAGTTGCAGACTCAGGCTATCATTCCACCGAAGAGAAACAGATATTTATCGGAAATAAGCGAACAAATACGTGATTATCATGAATGGGTGGAAAACCAGGTAGAATATGCCTCCCGACTGCAGCAGGTTGAAGGGACTATTGAACAGTTGAAAAACTGGAATCCTGATAACTGGAACGAGATGGAAAACCGGTTGCTGGAGATGAAAGAGCATTGGCGGAGCAAATTGGATTCTATCAGCCTGAATATTCTTGATAATTGGGATGAAATGGCGCGAACATTCGAGGGCGATACGATGGAAATAAAAGTCCGTAACAAAGTCATAAAGAATAAACTATACCGGACTTCCCTGAGTGGTACAAAAATTCCACGCGTTGCTTTGCCTCCGTATAAAGATTATGGTGAACGATTAAAATTCGCTTTGAAAGAAAATTTACCCGGTTATTTTCCTTTCACAGCCGGAGTATTTCCTTTTAAAAGACAAGGTGAGGATCCGACAAGAATGTTTGCCGGTGAGGGGACCCCTGAACGCACGAATAAACGCTTCCATTATGTGAGTGAGGGAATGCCGGCAAAGCGACTTTCAACAGCTTTCGATTCGGTTACCTTGTATGGTGAAGATCCCGATCACAGGCCGGATATTTATGGTAAAATCGGTAATTCGGGTGTCAGTATATGTACACTCGATGATATGAAGAAGTTGTATTCCGGTTTTGAATTGACCAATCCTGCAACATCGGTTTCTATGACTATAAATGGACCAGCTCCAATGATCCTCGCTATGTTTATGAATACAGCGATTGATCAGGAAGTGGAACGATATTTAAAAAATGAAGGGAAATGGGAGTCTGCTCAGAAAAAAATCAGAACTTATTTTGATGATAAAGGGATTAAACAGCCCCAATATCATGGCGAGTTACCTGCCACAAATAAGGGATTCGGACTTGGCCTTTTGGGTATAACAGGTGATAAGCTTGTAGATATTGAGACGTATGAAAAAATTAAAGAAGATACGCTGAAAGTCGTTAGAGGAACGGTACAGGCCGATATCCTTAAGGAAGACCAGGCTCAGAATACCTGTATATTTTCAACTGAATATGCTTTGCGGATGATGGGTGATATACAGCAGTATTTTACCGATCATAAAGTAAGGAATTACTATTCAGTATCGATATCCGGTTACCATATAGCCGAAGCGGGAGCCAATCCCATCACTCAGGCTGCTTTCACCCTTTCCAATGGCCTGACATATGTGGAATATTACCTGTCGAGAGGTATGGATATCAATAAATTTGCCCATAATTTATCCTTTTTCTTCAGTAACGGTCTGGATCCTGAATATGCCGTAATCGGCAGGGTGGCACGTCGAATATGGGCAATAGCTCTGAAGAATAAATATGATGCTAATGAACGTTCCCAAAAATTAAAGTATCATATTCAAACCAGCGGTCGTTCATTGCATGCCAAAGAGATACAGTTTAACGATATTCGTACGACACTTCAGGCATTGTTGGCTATTTACGATAATTGCAATTCACTTCATACTAATGCCTATGATGAAGCCATTACCACACCAACGGAAGAGTCTGTCAGACGGGCACTGGCCATTCAGTTGATCATCAATAAAGAATTCGGCATGGCTAAAAATGAGAATCCGCTTCAGGGTTCGTTCATCATCGAACAATTAACCGATCTGGTTGAAGAAGCTATCCTAAGTGAATTCGATCGCATAACGGAACGCGGGGGAGTACTCGGAGCTATGGAGACGATGTACCAACGTGGCAAGATACAGGATGAAAGTCTTCATTACGAACGGTTAAAGCACAGTGGCGAATTGCCAGTCATTGGTGTTAACACATTCAGGAATGAAAATGGAGAATCGGAAGAGAGTAAACCTGTTGATTTGATCCGTTCCTCTGAAGAAGAGAAACAGCATCAAATTGATAATTTAAATATTTTCCAGAATGTTAATAAAGAATATAGTCAGGAAGCATTAAACAGACTACAACATGTTGCAAGAGAAGATAGTAATATCTTTGAAGAACTTATGGAAACCGTTAAAGTCTGTTCATTGGGACAAATATCCCACGCTATGTATAACGTTGGTGGTCAATATCGCAGAAATATGTAATGTTAATTGATTGATTGGATTGACGTCGTTGGGAAGCGTTGAAAACCATTTAAAAACATAATCAAAAGCTACTTTTCGAAATCACTACCCTAAGACGTCATGCCTCCAAAAAAACATCGGAGCGGGCCGGCCACGATCGGGTATCTATAAAACGTTGCTTAGGTTAAAAAACGTTAATTTTGTTCAAAAACCGACAGGTCATTTCAGACGCTGTCCGGGTTGATGAGGTGTTATGACCTTAAAAAAACCTGTCAGAGTCCACAGGACCTGACAGCGTTTTTCCCCTTGCATTTATCCCCAAATACCGATAACGTATCCAAAAATCAAAGGGGCATTTTGGGTTCAAACAAAAAACATAGTACCCTCATTATGGCCGCCGGCTGCATGCTAGTCCTGGCCTTGGTCGCTTCCTGCAGCAAGAAAAATAACCCGGTGCGGGTGCAGCCCCCGCCGGCAGGAACAGGCAATCACGCCCCGGTCATTAACTCCACACCTCCATCGAAAATTACCGAAGATTCCACACTGACTTACCAGATTAAAGCCAGTGATCCGGACGGGGATAACCTGAGCTATGGCGTGCAAAACCTGAGCGGTGCCACGGTATCGGGATCCGGAAAAGTCACCTGGACCGCCCCGGCGGTGAGCCGGGACTCGACAATCAAGAGCGTTACGTATCTGGTCAGTGATGGGACGGATACGACCCGGCAAAGTGCGGATTTAACCGTTAAATACGTTAAACCCCAGCCCAACCCCCCTGTTGTTGATTTGACTAAAGCTGTTGTTGATGAGATGTCTACGGGTAAGTTTTCCTTGCCGGACACGGCAACAAATGGAGATAAAGTGAGCTACCTTTCTGCAACAAACAATTCAGCTTACCTTTCAACTTCTTTAAACTCTAATGAAGTTGATTACAAGGCGGGGAAAGTAAATCAGGATGAAAAAGGAAGTATTTCTTTAAATG
>DATFMH010000043.1:0-4192 GCA_035267045.1 Balneolales bacterium | reverse complement strand
GAAGTATTAAGTATGTTCCGTAAGGGAGAACTTAAGAAAATCGAGCATTATTGCTATGAAGATGTCATGGCTACTTACCTTATATGGCTTCACCTTAAATTCACAGTTGGTGATATACAACCGGAACCATTCGAAAACCTGAGAAGCCGGGCCCTCGAAAAACTAAATGAAATCCAGGAACAAGGTGAAAAACAGTAAACAGTAAACAGTAAACAGTAAACAGTAAACAGTAAACAGTAAACAGTAAACAGTAAACAGTAAACAAAAGTGCTTGCGGTGAGGGTTACTGTCAAATGATTTTATCTATTTTACTGGACGATTTGCGTCAAGCCATACGTTACGAGGCAAAGCCTCATAACGTAATTCATTGTTTATTGATCATTGTTTATTGATCATTGTTTATTGATCATTGCTAATTGCTATATAACTGTCCCGTCTTTAATAACATTGTCACGCGGAATGACCACAATACCATCAACGACACTATATTCTCCATAATCACCATTTTCAAGGTGATCGCCGCCATTAATTCGTACATCGTTGCCAATACATACATTCTTATCAATAATGACATTGTTAATATAGCACCGTTCTCCGATACCCACATCGGGAGGACTACCGTCTTCTTTATCAAATTTCGGGAAGTAATCATTACCCATAACAATAGCATTTGCAATGGTTGTCCCTTTTCCAATACGCGCCCTGATACCAACCAAAGTATGCTCAATACGGCTGGCTTCAATAATACATCCTTCAGATATAATCGCTCTTTCCAGTGTTGTACCCATTAGCTTGGATGCCGGTAGTAACCGTGCGTGTGTATATATCATCCTGTCGTTGTCATATAAATTAAAACGAGGTAACGTACTTGTCAGCTCCAGGTTTGCTTCAAAGAATGATTTAACCGTACCAATATCCGTCCAATACCCATTATACATATAACTGGAAACTTTATACTCGGAGCCAAGCGCCATTGGGATGATCTCTTTTCCAAAATCCTTTGCATCCGGATTATTCTCAAAAAGATCATACAAAACTTTTCTGTTAAAAATATATATGCCCATTGAGGCCATATATTCACGGCCTTCATTTTTAAGTTCCTCAGGTACTGGCGATTTCCACTCTTCAACATCTTTAAGATCGGGTTTCTCAACAAAACTTGAGATTTGCTTGTCTTCACTCATCTTCATAATCCCAAAACCGGTAGCATCATATTTATTAACCGGTATGGTAGCAATTGTCAAATCGGTACCTGTCGCTTCATGTTGATCGATCATATACCGATAATCCATCTGATACAATTGATCACCCGATAGAATCATTACATAGTCGAAATCATGGTTTTCAAGATGATGAAATGATTGCCGGACCGCGTCTGCTGTTCCCTGAAACCAGCGATAACTTGTATGAGTCTGCTCTGCTGCAAGAATATCTACAAAACCTCTGCTAAAAAGATCAAAATGGTACGTATTTTTAATATGCCTGTTTAACGAAGCCGAATTGAACTGAGTGAGGACATAAATCCGTCTGATATCAGAATTAAGGCAATTGGATATCGGTATATCTACTAACCGGTATTTACCACCTATTGGAACAGCAGGTTTTGATCTTGTTTTTGTCAGTGGATATAAACGGCTTCCTTGTCCCCCACCAAGAATGACAGCTACTACAGATTGCATATTAGTACCTCAAATATTTGTGTTTATACTTTGATATAATTCTTTATAACGTTCAGCTGATTTATTCCAGGAAAAATCAAGCCTCATGACTTGTTTCCGCAGAGCTTTAAATTTTTTAGGTTGATTATTATACAGTTGATAAGATCTTTCCAGAGCTTCCATAGCATCCGGCATATTAAATCCGTCAAATCGAAAGCCATACCCGCTTTTTTCGTTTATGTCTTTCACCGTATCCTTCAAACCACCCACGCTTCTTACTATTGGAATACTACCATATCGCATAGCGTACATCTGATTCAAGCCACAAGGTTCTACACGTGATGGCATGAGCAGGAAATCGGTACCGGCATATATTTGATGTGCCAGCTTCTCATTATATTCTATACTTGTATCGAAATAACCCGTGTGATGATTTTTCATATGTAAAAACCGATCATGTAAATCGGGATCACCAGTACCTAAAACAATAAAATTAGCCTCATGACTGGTATGCAAAAAGTTACTTATCAAATCAGGCAGTATATCAGCCCCCTTTTCCTTCACCAGTCGGCCAATAAATGAATATGTCGGCAGAGCCGGATCAAGATCAAAATAGTTACAAAGTTCTTCTTTATTTTGCTTCTTCCCCTTATCAACCGTCTTTGTATCATAATGATACGTAATATGGGGATCGTTAGCGGTATCCCATACTTCTACATCTATACCATTCAAAATACCAGAAGATTTTTGTGATTCATGTCCAATAAGCGATTCCAAACCGTTGCATTCATAACGTAATTCTTCCATATATGATTCCGAAACAGTAGTTAATTTCCAACAGTTTTTTATGCCCGATGCAAGGCTGTTAAGTTTTCCATCCCAATCCAGTAAACCATAATCATTCCAATTAAATGATGGTAATAAATGGGCATAACCAAAATCAACGGAACCATGATATTGACCATTATGAATTGTAAACACGGTAGGTATGTGTTTTATATTATCATACACAGTACAATTCTTCGACATAAAAGGGATTAGCCCGGTTTGATGATCATGACAATGTATGAGATCCGGTTTATCTTTCATGGATTGGATCCAGTCGAGGGCGGCAATCTGAAAACTCAAATTCCGTTCAAACTCATCCCAATAGGGATAACCGCTGTAAGGATCGATATATATCCCGGGGCGATCGAATCTGCCTTTTATTTCCGCAACAAAAAATGGAAATCCCAGTGTATCATTCTCTTCTTTCTGGATACGATATTGAAAATGCTTTTCTCCCAGGTATGCATCAGATTCAAATACGGTCTTAAATTTATGTTCCTGAACCCATGGCACATCATATTTAGGGATAATAACCCAGGCATCCACATCTATTTCTTTTAAATATTTTGGCAGAGCTCCAACAACATCCCCCAATCCTCCGGCTTTTGCAACAGGGTAACACTCAGCACTTACATGTACAATATGCATATAAATTTATATTTATTAATTCGTTTTTAACTGCGCGATTGTGACTTTACAAGTGTATCTAATTTTTTTGAGAGATTCATGTGAAGCTTTTCCCGATTTACAAATATCCATTAATTACCTGTTTGTTTTTTTATCTGGTAAGTTTACTATTTTATATTTTCACAGTATTTAATACTATACATTACATGTTTTATTGGGGAGATTTTTAAATAAGTAATAAATTCAGAACAGTATGGCAATCATTGATTTAAAAAATGTCACTAAATTATATGGTGATTTCAAGGCCGTGGATTCAGTTAGTTTTTCAGTTGAACCTGGTCGTATTTTTGGTATTTTAGGTCCAAATGGAGCTGGTAAGACCTCCACTATTCGAATGATCAATTATATAACTATTCCGGACGAAGGTACGATAACTATTGAGGGAGAACAGGTAGGGCGCGAAAGTCAGCATTATATTGGATACTTGCCAGAAGAGCGAGGACTTTATAAAAAGATGAAGGTTGGTGAACAACTCCTCTATCTCATTCAACTTAAAGGATTGTCAAAAAGTGATGCCCGCGATGCCATTCAATATTGGCTGGAACGTTTTGAGGCAACTACCTGGGTTCACAAACATATCCATGAGTTATCGAAGGGAATGCAACAAAAGATTCAGTTTATTGCAACTATCGCACATGATCCTGATATCTATATTTTTGATGAACCTTTCAGTGGCCTTGATCCTATAAATAGCGAATTGCTCAAGCAGGTAATCATGGAATTGCGGGAAAAGGGAAAAACAATAATTTTTGCTACACACAGGATGGAACAAGTCGAGCAAATGTGCGACGACATCTGTTTGTTTAACAGGGGTAAAGCAATTTTACAGGGCAGGTTATCAGAAATTAAACGCTCATTTGGCCGTAATACGGTTATCATAGAATTTGATGGTGACGGATCATTCATCGATACGTTAGAGGATGTCAGAATAAACAACCGGTCCACAAATTTTGCAGAGATTCGATTATTAAATGGGACTGACGAACAAAATATTCTCAAAGAAGCTATTAAAAACGTTA
>DATFMH010000042.1:0-42182 GCA_035267045.1 Balneolales bacterium | reverse complement strand
ATCGCCTTTGGCAGCCAACGCATCACTGAAAAATTCATCGAGAAAATCACTAAATCTTGGTGCTGGAAAATCCATAAATTCTGATGGTGATACGGGGGAATACTTCGTAAGCTTCATAATCAACCTCCTTGTTTAATTCATGGTTATATTTTGATTATTCCACTTATATCTATAACAAATCCCGTACCAATTTGATTTCCATTTAGAAGAATAACGTCACTCTTTAATATTGACAATCGAACCGTGAAAAATCGACACAGAAAAGCTTTATACTGTCAGAATAAAGAAAATTCGACAGTATATTTAGTGTCAATTCAGATGAAAAATGATTTTAATAAGCAGAGTATAAAGCATGGTATAATTAAAATGCCCATTCTCCGTTTTCCCTTATCCTCATTCATCCGCGTGAATCTCTGGCTAAAATACTCTGGCAATCAAGAATCAGCTTTGAGTATCTTCTTTTTTTCTTTGGCGATCAAAAAAGCCATTTCAAGGCTCTGCTCATAATTAAGGCGGGGATCACAATAGGTCTGGTAATTAGTCTTGAGCCCGTCTTCATCCAAACCTTTGGCACCACCTATACACTCGGTAACATTATCACCGGTTAGCTCAAGATGAACACCACCCAGGTTCGTACCCTCGGCCCTGTGAATAGAAAAGGTCTGTTTGATCTCACTCAGGATATCATCAAAATGGCGTGTTTTTAATTCGTCATCTGTTGAAAATGTATTACCATGCATGGGATCACAGCTCCATAATACATTGAAACCCGCTTTTTCAACGGCACGAATCACTTTTGGTAATTCATCACCAACGATATCTTTTCCGAATCGGGATATAAGAGTTATTTTACCGGCTTCCTGTTGCGGATTAAGAACCTCTATTAATTTTAATAGTTCATCCACATCATATGGCGGGCCCAATTTGATACCAACAGGATTTTGGATTCCACGCAGGTACTCTACATGTGCACCATCAAGAGCTCTTGTGCGGTTACCCAGCCAAACCATATGAGCACTCAGGTTATACCATCCCTGTTTGTGCGGAACCTTCCGGGTCTGCGCTGAATCATAATATAAATTCAACGCTTCATGAGAAGTATAAATATGAACACGTTGTAAGGTAGTAAGCTTGTTAGGCGAAATCGTCTCCACAAAATTTATCGCATTATTGATAGAACGGACCATCGCCATATACTCATCGTAGTACCGGTTATTTTTCATGAAAGATAATTCCCAGTAGCCAGGATAATGCAAATCGGCAAAACCACCGCCTTCACTCAGAGCACGAATAAAATTGAGTGTCATTGCCGCTTTTTGGTATCCTTCAAGAAGCCTTTTCGGATCAGCTTTTCGGGAATTTTTATCAGCCACATAACTGTTAATTAAATCCCCGCGATAAATTGGTATCTCCTCCCCATTAACTACTTCTTTATCTTTCGAACGGGGCTTAGCGTACTGCCCTGCTAACCGTCCGACACGAATAACAGGCAGATTAGTCTCGTGTATCAGCACAAGACTCATTTGCAGCAATACTTTAAGGATATTTACAATTTGGGGTGATGTTACGTTCTCAAATGTTTCGGCACAATCACCACCCTGAAGCAGAAAAGATTCACCGCGGGCTGCCGTTGCAAGTTTATCTTTTAACGCTTTCACTTCCCATGAAGTAACCAATGGCGGGTAATCTTTTAATTCACGATAACATTTTTCCAGGTTATCAAGATCACCATATTCCGGAATTTGAATTACAGGGTATTTCCGCCATGAATCGGGAACCCACTTTTCCGTTCTTTCTTCTTGCATTATAAAAAACTTTCTAAAATTACTACCTAATTATCTATATATAATATATTTATAACTATGAATGAGTATATGCAAATCATTCACAAATTTATTCCAGTCCTGTCAACGAAGCCACAATATAAAGAACTAATAGAACCATTTCTCAGGTAATCCATGAATTCTTATTCAAATAATGATTTTTATTCAAATTTTCGGGTAACTATACCGTTAATAATCATTGAATAAACCGGATATTAGAAATTTTCACTCAAACAAAACACATTTGGCATACAATATTTACCGATTTATATGCCACATTATTCTTGAAAATTCATTAATTTAATCTTTTTGAATTAAACGGAATTTACCTTTGCACGACTCAATAATTATTCGCGGTGCACGCGAACATAATCTCAAAAATATTGATGTCAACATTCCGAGAGACCAGTTTATCGTTATAACCGGCTTATCCGGTTCAGGTAAGTCCTCACTGGCTTTCGATACCATATACGCAGAAGGACAACGGCGTTTTATGGAGTCTCTCTCTGCATATGCCCGTCAATTTCTGGGTATGATGGAACGGCCTGAAATTGATTTTATCGATGGTCTCTCACCGGTGATCTCAATAGATCAGAAAACTACCAGCAGAAATCCCAGGTCGACGGTTGGTACGGTAACCGAAATATACGATTTTTTACGTTTGCTTTATGCACGAACCGGTATCCCCTATTCTTATCTTACCGGCAACAAAATGGAGAAACAGACAACAGATCAGGTTGTTGAAAACATTTTAAAATTGCCGGAAGGAACACGTGCCTATTGTCTTGCTCCTGTTGTCAGAGGCCGTAAAGGCCATTACCGGGAATTATTTGATCAGATAATGAAGCAAGGGTTTGTCAGAGCCCGCGTGGATGGACGTTTTGTCGAACTTGAACAGGGTATGCAAATCGACAGACATAAAATCCACAATATTGAAGTGGTTGTCGATCGATTTATAATATCCGAAAAGAGCAGTTCACGTATTGCACAAAGCGTTCAGATGGCTCTCGAAATGGCCGATGGAACGGTTATTATATGCACGCAACAGGAAAACGGACATTTTAAAGACCAGCTTTTTTCACAGAAATTATTTGATCCAGAAAGCGGCCTCGCCTACGAAGATCCTGCGCCAAACCTGTTTTCATTCAACTCACCCTTTGGCGCCTGTCCAAAATGCGGAGGACTTGGTTATCAGTATGATGTGGACCCCGACCTTGTGATTCCAAATAGGAAATTAAGTATTAATGATGGAGCGATCCGATTTTTAGGACAGCCCCGCTCAATCTTTATCTTCAAACAGATCAAATCAATACTCGATACCTTTGACCTCTCTTTTGATACCCCGATTAAGGATTATCCGGAGGAAGCATTTGAAATCCTTATTCGTGGCGGGGGTGATAAAAAATTTAATGTAAGTTACGATTTTAATGACAACAGTGTAACATATAAGCACAAGTTTGAAGGCCTCGCTCAGATTATCCGAAAACAGTATGAGGGCAAAGGAAAAGCCAGGCAGCGCGAAAAGGCCAAAGGCTATATGAATAAAGTTGTATGCAAAGCTTGTCACGGCGGCCGCCTGAATAAAGAAGCACTTTCCTATAAAATAGATGACTATTCAATCAATCAGTTGGTATCGATGGATATCAGTAGTTTAAGGGAAACGGTAACCAAATTAACATTAACGGAACGTCAACGATTGATTGGTGGCCAGATCCTGAAAGAGATACGGGATCGTTTGGATTTCCTCATTAATGTAGGCCTGCATTATTTAAGTCTCGACCGGGAAGCGCAGACTCTCTCCGGCGGTGAAGCTCAGCGAATTCGCCTTGCCACACAAATTGGTACACAACTGGTTGGAGTATTGTATATCCTTGACGAACCCAGTATAGGCCTTCACCAGCGTGATAACCTTAAGCTCATTCGTTCCCTTGAAACACTTCGCGATCTCGGTAACAGTGTTATTGTTGTTGAACACGATCGGGAGACGATCGAACATTCCGATTATGTTATTGATATGGGGCCCGGTGCCGGTATTAACGGCGGTTATGTGGTAACCCAGGGAAAACCGGATCAGCTTGATCCTGATTCCATGACAGCCCGTTTCCTTCGTGATGAAGCTGTTATCCCTCTGCCTGGTAAGCGTCGCGATGGAAATGGAAAATCGACCTTACTTAAGGGAGCCCGTGGACATAACCTCAAAAACGTAGATCTTGAAGTTCCATTAAGTAAATTTATTTGTGTGACCGGAGTAAGCGGCAGTGGAAAAAGTTCATTAATCAATCAAACGCTTGTACCGATATTATCATCCTATTTTTATAAATCGAAAGCAGTCGCGCTCCCGTATGATGACATCGAAGGTATCGATAATATCAATAAAATTATTTCAATTGATCAAAGCCCTATCGGCCGCACACCTCGATCCAATCCGGGTACGTATACTAAAGTATTCGATTATATCCGCCAGCTGTTTGCCGAATTACCAGAAGCCAAGATTCGCGGTTATAACCAGGGACGGTTTTCGTTCAATGTGAAAGGCGGCCGATGCGAATCATGCAAAGGTGACGGGTTGCGTAAAATTGAGATGAATTTCCTTCCGGATGTTTATGTAACCTGTGAAACGTGTAATGGGAAGCGATATAACCGGGAAACCCTTGAGATCTACTATAAAGGAAAAAATATAGCCGATGTACTGGATATGTCGATCAGGGAAGCTCTTGAATTTTTCGATGCTGTTCCCCGCATAAAAAGAGTGTTACAAACCCTGGATTCCGTTGGGCTTGGTTATTTAACGATTGGTCAGAGCAGTACTACTTTATCCGGTGGGGAAGCCCAGCGTATAAAACTGGCGCGCGAGCTCTCGAAAGTCAGTACCGGCGACACTCTTTATGTTATGGATGAACCGACAACAGGCCTTCATTTTCAGGATGTCAAAATGCTGGTTGACGTTGTTCAACAGTTAGTTGATAAAGGCAATACGGTGATCGTCATAGAGCATAATATGGATTTAATTAAAGCCGCCGACTGGATCATTGATATAGGCCCTGAAGGCGGACGCAAAGGCGGTCATATCATTGCTGAGGGTACTCCGGAAGAGTTAGCACAAAAATCCAACAGTTCCACGGGCCAGTACCTGAAGAAAGAGTTTGAAAGAATTGGTACCAAAACGGTTGTAGATAACAATTAATTTGCTGCAAAATAAATAAATCAACTAATGTTGTTGATTGCCGGTAAAGTCATTATTTTATCGCGGTGTCATTTTTCAGAAAACATATCGTCAAAATTGGTGTTATCCTGCTGATACAAATCGGATTCCTCATCTGTTTGAGTCCGACACAGCAGCGTCATCAGACTACACGTAACTTTGCCAACTGGTTAAACAGTTATGTTAAAGGCAAATCCGGTGATCCTGTTAAGAAAAAGGTTGAAAACCTGGGATCCGTATCTGGTGAGATATCCCAATTAATGGTTAAGGCATCTCAAATCATTAGTAAGAATGCCGACCACTTCAATATGCCTCTGAAAAAAGGCAAATCCACTCAGAAAGATGTTTATAAACTGTTGCTGGTGGAATGGAACATTTATCACCAGTCAACAAAAACGGGTAATGCCCTTTCTGTGGAACACACCAAAAATCAGGTATTTTTCAATTCCGATAAAGGTCCTCATAACACCCGATTTGTCAAGGATATTCCATCGGCAAATCACGGGATCATGAAAAATATTGAAAGTCCTGAACGTGTAATCCACGTAACTTCCCATATCACAATTCCCTTAAGCAGTGGTATAGCCATAGGCGCCCCCTAGATTCTTTACCTATCCTATACTTTTTCTTTTGTATATGAAAACAGAATACTTACTTTGCAGTTCGTGAATAAGCCACTGTTTTTCTATTACTTTATTTTAAAATAAAAAGAAATACGTCCGCAATTGGACGAATAATATCTATTCCACTTAAAAATTTTAGTCTGAATTTATGAAAGGTAACGGAACAAAAATCGGGTTTACCATTGCTTTTTTGGTGATTTCGATCTATTACCTGCAGTTCTCAATCCGGTACTGGATTCTCAACAGCCGCGAGAATGGTCTGCAAGGACAAGCCAAACAAGAATATATGGAGAAGCATCAAAAACAACTTGATCAGCTTCGCCCGAAAATTCTCAATCTGGGTCTTGACCTCCAGGGAGGTATGCACGTAACGCTTCAACTCCAAACCCAGGATCTGTTAAAAGACTTAGCAAAAGAACACGCCGATTCCACATTGAACAATGCCTTAAGAATCGCTGATCAGAAAGCAAGAAAAAATAATACTGATGTCGTTGATGAATTTGTTACGACATTTGAATCACGTGATCCCAATGCACGGTTAAGCAGGTATTATCGATCTGAAGCTGATAATATCACGCGTCGTTCTTCGAATGCTGATGTTGTAAAATACCTGAAGAAACAACGTAACTCTGCTGTTTCACGGGCCATTCAAATTATCCGGACACGGGTTGACCGATTCGGTGTTAATGAACCATCTATTGTCAAACAGGGTCAGAATCGTATCGCGGTTGAGTTACCTGGTGTGAAGGATGAAAAACGGGTTCGGCATCTTCTCAAAGGGACCGCCCGCCTCGAATTCCGTTTAACTGCGGATCCCCAGGAATTATCGACCTCGTTGAAGAACATTATCAGTTATTATAATAATGCCGACTCTACGGCCAAAGCCGACACCTCTGCTCAACAGGCTTCACAGCATAATCCACTGCTTAGGGTAATGGTTCCGCAGGGACGGCGTGTAATCTTCGGTTCAGCGACTGCAAAAGATACGGCAGCGGTCGATTCACTATTGAATAATGACAAAGTTGAACGAATGCTGCCACGTGATGTCACATTGATGTGGACAGCCAAACCTGAATTCACCAGCAAGGATGGGAAAAAATATTTCAACCTGATCGGCGTGAAGAAACAAGTTGAACTTAAAGGTGATGTAATCGAAGAAGCCCGTCCGACATTCGATCGTTATACGAATGCGCCGGAAGTTTCCATGACTATGAATCGTGAAGGTGCCAGAAAATGGGCACGCATAACCGGGGCCAACATAGGTAAGCCAATCGCCATCATTCTTGATGGTTATGTGTACACCTATCCGAATGTTATTACCAAAATATCGGATGGACGATCATCGATAACCGGCCTTGGCAGCGTTCAGGAATCCGAAGACCTTGTGAACATACTGATGTCAGGTGCCTTACCCGCTCCTCTCGATATCGTTGAAGAACGGACGGTAGGTCCGACACTTGGTCAGGCTTCCATTCAGTCTGGTTTTTCATCCACAATTATCGGTCTTATAATAGTAGCATTATTTATGATTGCCTACTATAACAAAGGTGGAGGCATTGCCGACATGGCGCTCATTTTCAATATGATTTTCATACTTGGAATCCTGGCAGCTTTCAAGGCAACACTAACGCTTCCCGGTATTGCCGGTATCGTCTTAACCATAGGTATGGCGGTGGATGCCAACGTGCTTATTTTTGAGCGGATACGTGAGGAACAGGCCGTTGGAAAGAGTGTTCGTGCAGCCATAGACAGTGGTTATTCGAACGCAATGAGTGCCATCCTCGACTCGAATATCACTACTTTCCTGACAGGTGTTATTCTGTATAGTTTTGGCGTCGGACCTATTAAAGGTTTTGCCGTTACATTAATGGCAGGTATTGTCTCCTCTCTTTTCACAGCTATCATCATTACACGTATTGTGGTTGATTATATGACAAGAGACAAGAATGCTGTCGTAAACTTTGGTTAATTCACGAAATTTAAGTTATTAGTTAAACATTATGAGAATATTCGAAAACGCTGATTATCCAATGATTGACATACGTAAGATTACGTATGCCATTTCCGGATCATTGATTCTGATTTCAATCATTGCCATTTTTATACGAGGTCTTCAGTTTGGTATCGACTTCAAGGGTGGTAAAGAATACATCATTGAATTTCAAAAAGATGTGACGGTTACCCAAACCCGTTCCGTATTGACAAAGTCACTTGGTAAAGAACCCGAGGTTAAACTTTTTGGTTCGCCACGCGACTTGCTTATCCGGACGGACGCACCTGGCGATCAGGCTGTACTTGAACAAAAAATCCTGGGCTCACTATCCGATACCTATCCCGGCAATACCGCAAAGGTGATTAAAACGGATATTGTAGGCCCCCGATTTGCACAGAGTATAAAAATCGCGGCTATGTACTCAATATTCACTTCCATAGTAGTGATTTTCCTGTATATTTTAATACGCTTTCGAAAATGGACCTATTCGGCCGGTGCTATTATCGCTTTGATACACGATGTGACAATAACACTTGGATTCTTTACCATTTTTGATAAGATATTACCCTTCAACATGGACATAAACGAATCGTTAATAGCGGCGTTTCTAACTATTGTGGGGTATTCTATTAACGATACGGTGGTGGTCTATGACCGGATCAGGGAAAATTTAAATATTTTTAAAACCGATCCCTTTGAAAAAACCGTAAATAAGAGTATAAATGATACATTGAGTAGAACGATTATTACCTCAGGTACTACCTTGTTTGTAGTTGTAGTGCTGTTTATCTTTGGAGGACAGGTCCTTAAAGGATTATCACTTGCTCTGATCATTGGTATTACAGTAGGTACATATAGTTCTATATTCATTGCCAGTGCTCTGGTAGTTGATTTTCAAAAACGAGTTGTAAAATCGGTAAAAAAAGCGGTCACTAAATAACATTATTTTTAAACAAGGGATAATATGAATTTTAAAGTCAAAGAACGATATAATTGCATAGTTATTGAATTCAAAGGTAATGTAATGGGCGGACCCGATGCGGTAAGCCTGAATGAAAAACTTCATGAACTTATCGATGAAGGAAAGAAAAATGTCGTAGTTGATTTGAGCAAAGTAAAATTTATGAACTCATCCGGACTCGGCATGTTGATAGGTGCTCTCACAACAATGCGGAATGCCGGTGGTGATCTGCGTATTGCCAACGCTACCGATAAGATTGAGAGCTTGCTTGTTATAACCAAGCTTATTACGGTTTTTCAACATTTCAGATCAGTCGACCAGGCAGTTGAATCATTTGAAAAACAAGATTAATTCATATTATTCTCAAACAATCGTTAACAACTTTTTAATAAAAGAGGTGTACACCACACCTCTTTTATTATTTATAAAATAATATCATGCCAGTACGAGTAGTTTTAGGTGCCCAATGGGGCGATGAAGGCAAAGGTAAAATTGTAGATCTTTTAAGTGATAAAGCAGACATCGTTGCAAGATATCAAGGTGGTGCCAATGCAGGCCATACTCTGAAGTTCGATGGAAAAACGTTTGTCTTACACCTCGTCCCCTCCGGTATTTTCCATGATCATACAACATGCATCATTGGTAATGGCACCGTGATTGATCCATTAGCTTTATTAGATGAAATAGAAGCGGTGCGAAAAAACGGAACAAATCCCAACGGCCGGCTTTTTGTCAGTGAAACCGCCCATGTCATCTTATCATATCACAAAACATTGGATCAGGTTAAAGAGAAGTCTCGTGGCCTGCAGAAGATTGGAACTACAGGCAGAGGAATAGGACCTGCTTACATTGATAAAACTTCCAGAACAGGCGTCCGCATGATGGATTTGCTCGATGAAGAGATCCTGAGTGAAAAGATCAGGCTTAACGTGGAAAATATTAATGTTATCCTCAAAGGATTAGATCACGATGAAAAGATAGAAGCGGAACCTATCATTGAGGAGATGTTGGAATGTGGCCGTAAACTGGCTCCTTACATCAGCGATACCGGGAGCAAACTTTACGAAGCCAATTTGCAGGGTCAAAGTATATTACTGGAAGGAGCACAGGGAAGCCTTCTTGATCTCGATCACGGAACATATCCGTATGTCACGTCTTCCTCTCCGACCTCGGGCGGAGCCTGTACAGGTTCGGGTTTACCACCTACTGCCATCACACATGTGATGGGTATCACCAAAGCGTACTGTACACGTGTTGGAAACGGACCTTTTCCCACGGAGCTAAATAATTCTGAAGGTGATCAAATAAGAGAAACGGGACATGAGTTCGGAGCCACAACAGGACGTCCGCGTCGCTGTGGATGGATTGATCTTGTAGCCTTGCAATACGCCGTAAGAGTAAACGGTATCAATGAGTTAACCGTTACCAAACTCGATGTGCTGGATCGGTTTGCTGAAATAAAACTCTGTACTGATTATCTCATTGATGGTAAAAAAACGCGTAATTTCCCGCTGAATATTAAAACACTTGAAAAGGCAGAACCCGTTTACCAGTCGTTTAAAGGGTGGAATCAGGACACCCGTAATACGGCAACCATAGATAAACTGCCTGAAGAAGCCCGGGCATATCTGTCATTTATAGAAGAGTATCTCAGTGTTAATATTTCAATCGTATCAACAGGACCTTCCCGAAAGGAAACGATACTAGTTTAATAGCAAATATGCAGATGACGAGTTCGGCTACTTTCCATATAGAATATCTCATATCTCTTCTACCTGATGAGGTACTGGAATATAAACTGGAAGGTATCTGCCTGGAGCAAAGTGTGGAGCTGCCATCGGATGTTATTTCAGATGATATACGCGATCGAATTGTTGGTGAGGTGACAGGCATACATGAAATTTCAGAAGGGTTATACCACGTACATATTGGCTATCCGATCGATAATATTGGTAATGAGATTACTCAGTTCCTGAATATACTGTTTGGCAACATCTCTATGAAACCGGGTATCCGGGTTACAGATTTAGAATGGGATAAACTACAACACCTTTTTACCGGGCCTGCTTCAGGTATCGATAAAATCAGGCAAAGACTAAATATACCGAACCGTGGAATCTCCTGCACTGCTTTGAAACCCCTGGGACTCACCTCTGAAGAACTTGCTGATATTTGCTTCGAATTTGCCATGGGAGGTATTGATATCATTAAAGATGATCACGGCCTGACCAATCAACCTTATGCCCCATTTGATGAACGGGTAAAAGCCTGTGTAAACGCTGTTCAGCGTGCTGCTGATAAGACCGGACAAAAATCCTCTTATTATCCTAATATCACAACCTCACCTGATAAATTGGTTCAGCGCTATGAAGAATCGGCTCAATTAGGTGCCGACGGCGTTTTGTTAGCTCCTCATCTTTGTGGGCTGGAAATGATGCACGTACTCGCTAATACGAATATCGATTTACCCATCATGGCGCACCCTTCCTTTTCAGGTAGCCTGGTTATCAATCATATGCACGGTTTTTCTCATAATTTCCTCTATGGTGAATTATGGCGGGCGCTTGGTGCCGATTTTGTCATTTACGCGAACGCCAAAGGACGGTTTTCATTTACAGAAGATGAGTGTCTGAAAATAAACGAATCAGCGAGGAAACAGTTAGCCGGATTTGCCAAATCTTTCCCGACCCCCGGTGGTGGTATGCAACGCAAAAACCTTAAAAAATGGTTATCATTATATGGACCGGATACTGTTTTTTTAATGGGCGGAAGTCTTTATCAACATCCCAACGGTATCCGTGAAGCCGGTAAAGAGATTCAGGCTATTTTGGAAAACGAAAGTTAACCAGGTTTTCATATAATGAAGAATAACTCCAAAGTAATACACTGCAAAAATTATCATTGGAATTCTGTTGAAAAGAAACAGTATAAAACCGATTCTTCGAATTTCAAGGATATTTCCCGGTATTCACTGCTTGGTGAGGGTAAAAATGAACATGAACTGAACATTCAGACCCGTTATTTCGAGATTCAACCGGGTGGTTATTCTTCCCTGGAGTATCATCGACACCCTCATTCTGTAATTATCATCAGGGGATCCGGATCTGTTATTCTTGGTGACGAAGTGCATCCTCTGGGATTGCATGATGTGATCTATATATCACCGGAAACCATACATCAATTTCACGCGGATAACAACGAACCACTCGGCTTTATATGTGTTGTCGACCGGTATAGAGATCGCCCCACTATTCCAGATAAAAAAATGCTTGAAGAAAAAGTCACAAATACAACAACGCGTGATAAAATCAAGATTTGAATTCAGCGTATGACATATTTTTGTGACCCCGGCCGAATGTTATAATGCTTTTTTATGCAAAAAGAGAAAAAAAGAAAGCTTTATCATGAACTTTTCATCATTAGTATAATCATTAAAGGTATTGATGGGTTTCTTGAACTAATTGGTGGTATTATTCTCTATTCAGTCAAATCACGAAATATCGTCAATTGGGTCCATTCCATTTTCAGGCATGAATTAGCACAGGACCCAAAAGATTTTATCGCTAATTTTATCATAAAAGCCGCCCATCATCTCTCCCACAATACGTTGTTATTTGCGGCAATCTATCTCTTTCTGCACGGACTCATAAAAATAAGTTTGGTTACTGCCTTATGGCTTAAGAAAATTTGGGCATATCCCCTGGCAGGCATCATATTATTTTTATTTGTAGTGTATGAGTTGTACAGATATTCGCATACTCATTCCCTGATACTTCTTTTTCTCATCATTATAGATGTAATAATCGTGGTATTATTACGATTCGAGTATATAGACTTGAGGAACATTTAGAAAGTCAGACAAATTCGCCGGATAACAAATTCCAGAATGCGGGAAAACATTTCAGGTAACTATCAGAAGCATAAAAAAGCCGTATAAAAATTATACGGCTTTTTAGAGCGAGAAACGGGATTCGAACCCGCGACCCCAACCTTGGCAAGGTTGTGCTCTACCAGCTGAGCTATTCTCGCTTGTGAGACACAAAATATAAGGATAAATAGAATATCAACACAAGTGATATTCCCATAATTCTCAAATTTCAAATAATCCCTGTCCTTGTAGACAAGGCATTCCCTACTTTTTATAAATTATTATGTCTGAAATCAAGCAACTTGCTCTAACCTGAGGGGTTCTAATGCCTCTGTCCAGCGAGTTAACATTTGTAACATAGTATCCGCAGATCGTTCAATAACATCATTAGGTTCAAAATCCCCCTGATCATTAATATATTTTTGCAGGAATGGGATAACGACCCCTTCACGTATCGGCACCATATTAAGCGCCGTCACAACTTCCTTAAGCATATGAACGGCTCTGGTACCTCCGGCTACGCCCCCATAACTGACAAAACCAATGGGTTTAAACGCCCATTCCTCCGATAAATAATCAATAGCATTTTTCAAAGGTGCTGCAAAACCATGGAGCAAAGTTTTCCCCGGACAACAATAATACCGAATTATTAATATGAAAATTTTTTGAGATTATTGGGGGAGGTTCCTATACTTGTGTGTAGTTATAATGAAAGACTAAAAAACCTTGTTTTTCATTAAGATTTTACGAAGAAATGTTGATTTGTCGTGTACTGCCATCCTAAAAACGAATACAATCATTAACTCGTAAAACGGATACCCCTATGAAAATGCTCAAATCAACATTCGTTGTTATAATGTCATTTTTGGCATTCAGCGCATGCAACAGTTTGACAAAATCGAATTCGAAAAGGACGGCTAAAACACAATTAAGCCTTACTACATCACCGAACGGGAACACGAATGCCATGACGACATCCAGTTCCCCGAATCCCGGTTCTCCGTCAACCAGCAGTGTAATCGTTGCCAACGCCAATGATACGCTGAAGATTGATACCGCTAAAGTCATGATCCGGGAAATAGAATTTCATGGCTCCGAAAAAATGGAGAACCAGGGTGACAGTCTTGGTCATAGTGACAGCCTTGGCAATGAAGAACATTACCATCATCATTACGCCAATGAAGATTCCACTGAATTTGAAGCAGGGCCATATATACTGAATTTAAATTTGGATACTACCCTGACAACGATAGCGATCAATCAATTGCCAAACGGAACATACAACGCTATTTCGTTTAAAATTCACCGGCCATTACCTAATGCTTCTGTCCAGGACTCCGACTTTGTGGATGGCCCCGGCATACGACAACGCTATTCCATTGTTGTTAAAGGCTACTTCAACGGTAAACATTTTGTATTTAAAACGCCTGAAACAATAAGGGAACACATTTTTCTGAATCCACCATTGACGATTTCCGATTCACTCAACTCATATAATGCCACTATTAATGTTGATGTCAGCAAATGGTTTATCGGCCGTGACGGCAATATTATAGACCCAACGGATCCACACAGTAAATTTGCTATCAGCTGGGCTATTCGTCGTTCTTTCCGGGCCTTCAAAGATAATAACGAAGACGGACATGAAGATCATGATGAATGGGGAATGAATCATGACCAGAACAATAATGACAACCATCAGGGTAACGAAAATGATGGAAATAGCTAAATAATCATACTTTTAATCTCTAATCATGACTAAAGGTTGCCGTTTACGGCAGCCTTTTTTTATTCCACAATACATTTGGCAACCCGACGTATCATAATTCATATCATTGCCAATTGTTGCAATACGCAAACAGAACCAAATCACATCCGGATATTGCACTCCTTTTTTATATAAAACTTAAAACTTCCAATCTCCTTTTCACGAACAAATACATACGATTTTTCAAGGATCTATCATATCGACCACTATATATATCTACTTACCACAATTTTGCTTTCTGAAAAGATGAGTAGAAGTATAATACCTGCGAGGCAACTGACATCTCATTGCGGTACAGTTATTTGTGGAACTGAAAATTTAATCGTGAAAATATAATATTAAAGGAGATATAAATATGAATCCTATTATTAAAAAAGCTATACCTAAAACATTTCATATGATAATTTTGATGTCTTTATTTGGAGGGTTATTAGTATTTCAGGCTTGTGATAATAATACAACAAATATCAATTCTAACGGACCGGGACATGGAAAAGGAAGAGTTAATGTTCATATGACCGATTCACCGGCCCAATTCGATGCATTAACGATAAATATCGTGCGTATTGAAATTCATGGTACCGGTTCTGATTCTGCCAACAATAAATGGCAAGTTATCAGTGATTCCAGTCAAACCGTAAATATTATGGACCTTACTAATGGTAAATCAAAGTTACTCGGTACAAAGGATCTCGAACCGGGTACTTACAATCAAATACGTCTGATTCTCGGATCTGGAAATACTGTTACAGTAAATGGAAAAACATATCCAATCAAAATTCCAAGTGGTCAACAGACAGGTTTGAAAATAAATATAAATACCAATATCAGTTTAACGTCGGGTAGTATAAAAGACCTGTTATTAGATTTCAATGCAGCAAAATCGGTACACAGAACCGGCAATGGTCGTTATATGATGAAACCTGTTATTCACGCTGTCAACAAACAAATTGATGGGTATATCAAAGGACAGGTTCAACCGGCTCAAGCTTCGATATTTGCCATTAATGGCAGTGATACGACCAATACTTATGCTGATTCGACAAGTGGTAATTTTAAATTGATGGGATTGACACCGGGTACTTATTCCCTGTCCATTATGCCCAAAGATACCACATATTCCGATACAACACTTACCGGTATACAGGTTAATTCAAGTGATACCACCGATGTCGGTACCATAACCCTTCATCAAAAATAATTTCCATACTCGCATTTATCTATTCATCATAAATCGTTAGTCAAAAAGGTAAGTTAACTTGGTTCGGGAGGCTGTCTCATGAATTATGGGCAGTCTCCTTTCTATATAATTATAGATTTATTTGATCAAGATGGCTTAAACCCAATAGTTTATTAAATAAGACATTTTTCTTACTCTACCCATCAGTTATTTCACCATTTTTCTATGCCCTGGCGACTGATTTCAAAATACAGGTCACGTCTTTCCATTCCTTCCCGCCTATAAAAAATATCCATCATTTTTATTTACGTGTTAATACCGGAATCCATTCTATACCAAGCTATTTAACACTTATTAATACACGGTTAATGATATTTTACAAGTTATCCGTTTATTGAAAGGATAAACCGGGAATAAATGCCTAATCTTTGTTGTCTAATACATAAAGATCAAATGGTAATCATAATTATCGAATATTAGTGAACCCGCTAATTTATATATCAACTTTTTTTATTGGCTGTGGAAAACCAATATTCGAGATCATTGATCATTTGAAGCACATTTTGGGTATTCCAATTTTTCATGAGATACAACTTCTCATAATCATATATCACAAGTTAATCTGACTAAACGGACCCCGGCCAGATAGCGAATCTTTAAACTTACTTAATGCAGAATAATGAAAATTAAAACCTATATCATAGCTGCCGTTGTCATTATTATTGGAACCGGCGCGTATTATTATTTGAATAATAATACCTCAAAAAAAATAGAGTGGCGGACAACCAAGGCTGAAAAGGGAGATATTAATATCCTGGTAAATACAACCGGTACTCTTCAGGCCGATACTACCGTAGACGTAGGTACTCAGGTATCCGGTATAATTGCCAAGTTATATGTCGATTTTAATTCAAAAGTGAAAAAAGGGCAACTCATAGCCCTCATCGATACAACCACCCTGGCAGCTCAAGTAGATAACGCCAAAGCATCCCTGAAGAGTTCTGAAGCACAATTACGATTAGCCGAAGAAAATTTCAAGCGTACTACACAACTTTATAATAAACAACTGGTGGCTAAGTCCACCTACGATCAGGATAAAGTTAATCTTGAAGTGGCAAGAAGTAATGTTGAAGTTGACAAGGCCAGGGTTAAATCAGCACAGCTAAACCTGGACCATGCGACAATTTACGCCCCGATAAGTGGAGTTGTCATAAATAAGAATGTCAATGTCGGACAAACAGTAGCCGCAAGTTTTAATACACCGACGTTATTTACCATTGCCAACGACCTATCAAAAATGCAGGTGCAGGCTGATATTGATGAGGCTGACATCGGCCAGGTTAAGGTAGATCAGCCGGTAGACTTTACCGTTGATGCTTTTCCTGATGATACATTCAAGGGTAAGGTTAAACAAATACGATTAAATCCTACTACCACAAATAATGTTGTGACTTATACTGTAATCATTGATGTATCAAATCCGAATTTAAAATTGATGCCCGGTATGACAGCCAACATTTCTATCAGAACGGCTGAGGCTGATAATATCATTAAAATTCCGTCCATGGCCCTTCAATTTAAACCACCTGCTAATTACCTGAAAAGCTTACATAAGAATCGGCCGGGGACGTCCGGAACACCAAATTCCAATACTCAAAGAAATAAAAGACAACCTTCCAGAATGCCAGAGTCCACCGGTCTTCAAGGTCAGAAAATTTTACAGCCCGGAGATAAAACGGTTATATGGATTAAGAATGGTCAGCAAATTAAACCTGTACGTGTAACCGTAGGACTTTCAGATGGTAGCAATACAGCTGTATCAGGTAATATCAATGCCGGTGACGATGTAGTTATTGGTGCTATAATGCCGAATAATAAACAAATGGAACGCAGTCCATTTAGCAGAAGGAGATAAATATGGCACCAACTATCGTTTCCGTAAAAAATATTACTAAGATTTATAAGATGGGTGAAGTTAAGGTCCATGCCCTGCGGGGTATAGACCTTGATATCCACAAAGGTGACTTTACAGCTATCATGGGCTCCAGTGGATCAGGAAAATCTACTTTCATGAATATTCTCGGTTGCCTCGATGTCGCTACAACCGGCCAATATCTTCTTGATGGTGTGGACATCAGTAAGTTAGACAGAGACGAGCTTGCCGCTTTACGTAATCATAAAATTGGTTTTGTATTTCAATCATTTAACCTTCTGCCACGTACATCCGCTCTTGAAAATGTGGAGTTACCGTTGATGTACAACAAAGGCGTCAGTAATAAATACCGTATTGAACGTTCCATGGAAGCCCTTAAAGCAGTCGGACTTGCTGATAGAGCTCATCATTTACCCAACCAGTTATCCGGTGGACAACAACAAAGGGTTGCTATTGCCCGATCTCTTGTTAATGATCCCAAAATGGTACTTGCTGATGAGCCAACAGGTAACCTTGATACACACACCAGTGTGGAGGTAATGGACATCTTCCAACGGCTGAATGAGGAATCGGGCATTACGGTGGTTTTGGTCACTCACGAACATGATATAGCTCAATATGCCAGCAAAAACGTTGTTTTCAAAGATGGGAAAATATCAGAACAATTAGCCGTTGATAATCGACGTAAAGCCAGGGAAGAGCTTTCTCATATTAGTACTATTGAGGAGGATAATCAGTGAAATTCACAAATCTTTTCAAAATTGCTTTTCGATCACTTGGGAAGAATAAAATACGAACTTTCCTGACCATGCTTGGCATTATAATCGGAGTTGCTTCGGTCATTGCGGTTTTAGCAATTGGACAAGGATCACGGAATAGTATCCAGGAACAAATTAAGAGTCTGGGTACCAATATGATCATTGTTTTTTCCTCTTCTCAGCATCGCGGAGGAGTCTCCTCAGGTGCCGGTACCACCCAAAGGTTAACCGTAGATGATGCCCTGGCTATTGCCAAACAATGTCCTGATATACAATATGTTACACCCGAAGTAAGTACCGGTGGACAAGTTATGTACGGGGCCAATAACTGGCATACTAATGTTGACGGTGTTTATTCCAGTTACTTTGGTATCCGTAAATGGAAAATTAAATACGGCGAATATTTCAACCAGGTTCAGGAAAGCAGAGCAGATAAAGTATGCCTGCTTGGCCAGACTGTAGTGGATAATCTTTTTGGATCTTCGGTCGATCCCGTAGGAAAATATATTCGTATTGATAAAATACCTTTTAAAGTTATAGGTACACTTCAAAAAAGAGGCCAAAACGGATTCGGCAGAGATGAAGACGATGTTATTATCGCCCCTTTTTCGACAGTACGTAACAGGATGAACCATGTTCGCCATATCCATTTAATTCTGGCATCAGCAGTAAGTGATAAATATATGAGCCTTGCCATGAATGAAATAGGCGATGTGTTGATGTCGCGCCATAAAATTAGCAATCCTGAAAACGCTGATTTTACCATCCGTACCCAGGTTCAATTTGAACAGGCGGCTGATGCTACTTCTAAAATATTAACGATCCTTCTCACGGGTATTGCCAGCATATCTTTAATTGTGGGCGGTATCGGTATCATGAATATTATGTTTGTATCAGTAACGGAACGAACACGGGAAATTGGTATTCGCCTGGCCATAGGTGCACGTGGTAAAGATGTGTTACTCCAGTTCCTGATTGAATCGATATTGATCAGTTTTATTGGTGGATTTATCGGTATGGCGGTGGGACTCATATCCACAAATGCCGTGAATACCTTTATGCACTGGCCTGTACAAATAACCACTAATTCAATCATTCTCGCTTTTGTTTTTTCTGCCATGATTGGAATTTTCTTTGGCTGGTACCCGGCTCGTAAAGCGGCTAATCTGAACCCGATTGATGCTCTCAGATATGAATAGTAAAGAAATATTAACGCAATTTTTCTTCATGATATAACATATTCATAATAACTTACCTCCATAAAGCACACACAAATAGGGGTCATACCATTCATCAAGAGAGTATGGAGGTAAGTTTATGAATATACCATTCACCATTCACGATTTTCTTCAGGTTTTTGGTGTCTATAATAAAGCCATTGAACCGATACAGATTATCGCCTATCTACTTGGTATCACTGCACTCTTTTTACTTTACAAAGGAACAAAACGATCAAGTAAATTCGTAAATGCCATACTTGGTTTATTCTGGATCTGGATAGGATTCGCTTATCATATACATCATTTTAGCACAATCAATAAAGCCGCTTATATATTCGGTGTTTTATTTATAATTCAAGGCTTAATATTTCTTTATATGTCTTTTTCTACAAATGACATTATCTATACTTTCGATAAGAAATTCTCTAATATAATTGGTGTCTTGTTCCTTCTTTACGCAATGATAATTTATCCAATATTTAATGTTATCTTAGGCCATTCTTACCCATATATGCCGGTTTTTGGAGTAGCTCCCTGTCCTACTACAATATTTACATTCGCCCTCTTACTGATGATCCAGAACAAGGTGCCATATTTTATCATGGCCATACCCGTATTATGGTCTATTATAGGACTGAGCGCATCAATTAATTTGGGGATATCAGAAGATTACGGACTTGCTGTCGCAGGTATATTATCTGTCTTTCTCATCCCCTTGCACAATCGCAACTTTTCCATCACTTGATAATGTAATGATCTAATATACTAATCCTTAACTATTTGCGCAGTAAATACTTGATTATAATAATTCTTATGATTAAATATATAATCATCTATACAACTATTCATATTCAGGGGGTGGACAATGAAAAAATCATCACTTTTTATTACCCGCACATTATTAGGATTAACGTTACTATTCTTTATACTTATTTTCACAAGTTGTACGGGAGGTAGTTATGTAATTATAAAAGGAGGTATAGTATCCACATCACATTCCATGAACGGGTCTTATTCAAAATTTTCAGGATATTACTATCGGCAAATAACACTCTATAAAAACAATAATGTCTATATGAATTACCACTCTATAACCCATAGAGGTACCATAGCACTTGAGTTAATCGATGATAATGGTAATGTGCTATATAAAACAAAAAAATTAGCAGAAAGAAACTATCCGATTCATATATCACAATCAGGGAAATACAGAATTGAAGTAATAGGTAATAATCATAAGGGAAGCTTTAAACTGACATGGCATGTAAGTTAATCATCTGATAATTCTGAAAAACAACTGTTCCATATTTTGGATTGCAAGGAAGGGTTGATTGTAAACATTACTAAACTATTTCTTCTGTGCCGTTACACATATAGCCGAAATAGGATTCATAACTTTGAAAGAGATATGAATATTCTGATATCCTGCATCTGTTAGCCAATCTGATACTTCTTTGCCAACCTGACGAACCTCATCATCGGATTTTGTCCAACGCGGTTGAAGTGTGATTGCTATATTTCCCCCTTTTTTCAATACTCGCTTCACTTCTTTAAGGTTTGCAAGCCGGTCAGGCCAGAATTGAAAACTGTTAATGGCATAAACGTTATCGAAAGACTCTCCTTCATACGGTAAAGCGGCCACACTGCCCTCTCTAATCTCCACGCGGCCTTCTGAAACCGCTTTCCTATTTCTGCGTGTAGCTTGTTTGACCATCACATCGGAATGATCAATACCGGCAATAAAAGCATTAGGATATTTCTGAGTCATCAGTTCAATGGTCGTACCGGGTCCGAAGCCAATTTCAAGCACGTCCACTCCATCATCAAGATGTAAAACTTCAATAGTCCATTCTCCAAGTTTCCTGTTGCTTTTCGACATTACCAATCCCAGGAAGTGACCGACCAGGCCTTCAGGCTTTCCAAATGATTTTAACGGATGTTGTTCCATAATGATATCCTTATTACTAATTACAATAATAATAGTATATTATACACATATTATTTAATCAAATGTATCAAATAAGAGATTTAAATTCGGATGACTTTCCATTCTCTTAATAGGTCCCCAACAATCTTTCCAGCTCCAATTATTTGGACGACAACGTAAAAAGCTAAAAAATGAATCGTCTTAATAGGCCTATATTAAATTTAGATCCGTGATCACCAAGGTATTTATGCTACAGTAAATGAAAGGATAATAGACTTATTTGTAATTCCATAGTCATCGATAATTACCATTTATAGTATTACTCAAGAGTTCCATTCTGCTTTTACATTTTAGTATTATCCATAGGTTCTGGTAAAAATATGTTCTACAAATAGTTACTTTTTCATGACCAACTACGAAAGTTCATATTTGTTATTTCAACTTTTTATCAGCAAGTCAAAAACTGAATTTTGATCCTGATGTATCATAGGTAAACTCTCTCATATGCATAAAACTTTGGGATACGTAAATAACACATTATTAAAATTTTAGAATAAAAGCCATTCCATAATCGTTTTATATATCTACTTATTCCAAAGAGTTTTTGTATCTTATCTATTCCAGAAAAAATTATACGTGTAACGGATCAGGACTAATGTCAGATAAACCTCACGATTATTGCGGTATTTTCGGCATCTTCAACCATCCTGAAGCTGCTGTTCAGACCTATTATGGGTTGCATTCGCTTCAACACCGGGGTCAGGAATCAGCGGGTATTGTAGCCTCCCGATTTGATGAAAACAGGAAAACCCAGATCATGCCTGTTCATAAGGACTTTGGACTTGTGTTGAATGTATTTGACGATAAAAAAATATTAACCGATACACTCGCCGGTTCATCAGCCATCGGACATAACAGATACTCGACCAGTGGTGCTTCCAATAACCCAATGAATATTCAACCCTTCCGGGTTCATTATAAAAATGGGAATGTGGCACTCGGTCATAACGGAAATTTAACGAATGCACGTGTCCTGCGGCAGCGTTTCGAGAAAGAAGGAGTCTTATTCCAGACTACATCGGATACCGAGCTCATTTTACACCTGATTTCACACAGCCAGGAAAAAAATCAGCTTGATCAGATTATCGATGCCCTGCGCCAAATTGAGGGGGCCTATTGTCTCGTAATTTTAACGGATGATAAGTTAATAGCAGTACGTGATCCAAATGGCTTTCGGCCTCTTTGCTTTGGCCGTTTAAATGGTTCGTATGTTGTTGCCAGCGAAACCTGTGCATTTGATATCATTGGAGCAGAATATATAAGAGATGTAGATCCCGGCGAGATATTAATCATCGATCGGAATACCATAAAAACGGGTGAACCGGAATCCGTTTACCTGCCGCCCCGGGAAGGTACAAAAACAAGCCAGTGTATTTTTGAATATGTTTACTTTTCAAGGCCCGATAGCCGGATATTTCAGGAAAATGTAGATAAAGTACGCCGCAAGATAGGAAAGTACCTTGCCCGGGAATTTCCAATATCAAAAATAGTAAGTCAACATAGCGATAAAGATCCTATTGTCATTTCAGTACCCGACTCCAGCAATACCGCGGCAATAGGCTATGCCAGCGAGAATCAAAAAATGGGTTATGAATGTAAATTTGAGATCGGCCTGATCAGAAATCATTACGTCGGCCGGACATTCATCTCACCCGGACAGAAAAGCCGTGAGCAAAAAGTGCGTACAAAGTTTAATATTGTCAGAGGTGTCCTGGAAGACCGTTCGGTTTTAATTGTGGATGATTCCATTGTCCGTGGGACAACTTCTCGTTACCTGGTTGAGATGATACGTAAGGCCAATCCCCTGGAAGTACATTTTCTTGTCAGTTCACCACCAATCACCGATCCCTGTTATTACGGTATGGACTTTCCCAGTCCGGATGAGTTGATCGCCAATGTTTATAACCGCGATGTGGATGCAATAGCCAGGGAACTGGGCGTCGACAGCTTGCATTATTTATCACCATTCGGGCTTGTAAGTGCCGTACAGGAGGCCAATGATTCGAAACACGGTTATTGTACAGCTTGCTTTACCGGCGATTACCCGGTTCCGGTGATAACGGGAGTAGAGAAAGAAGAAAACGAAATTTATTAATGGAAATAACGGACGCCAAATTCATTCTCAGTGCCCCTACTATAGAAATGTGTCCCGAATCTGCATTATCAGAAGTATGTTTTGCAGGCCGGTCGAATGTGGGAAAATCATCTTTAATTAATATTCTTACCAATCGAAAAAAACTTGCACGTACCAGTAATACACCCGGTAAAACTCAATTATTAAATTTTTATTCCATAAATAATGACCTGTTTTATTTGGTAGACTTACCTGGTTATGGATATGCGAAAGTATCCCAAAAGAAGAAATCTACCTGGGGTAAAGAAATGCAGCGGTATCTGAAGGAACGTTCACAGATTCGAATGATATTCCAACTTATAGATATTCGGCATGATCCGACCCGGCTTGATGAAGATTTCATCTTTTGGATGGCGGAAAATCATCTGCCGTTTTCCATCATAATGACCAAGGCAGACAAATTATCGAAAAATAAACAACAAAAGAGTCTGGCTCGTTTAAAACATATACTTGATGACATGAATATTGAAGTTCCTATTGTCATCAGTTCCGCTCATACCAGAAAAGGAACAGAAGAGATTCTCTCTATTATTGAAGAATTCATCTGATTTTTTACTCTGTTGTCAGATACGGCATAAATAAATATTGAACTAAAAATAAGATCAAATGTCTTACAAAATACTCATACTCGACGGTGTGAATCCCGTCTGTGAAAAGGTTTTTAAAGAAAGAGATATGGAAGCTGTTAACTCTCCAAAGCTTCCCAAAGAGGAATTACTGAAAGTACTACCGGATTATGATGCCATGGTTGTTCGCAGCGCCACAAAGGTAACTCCAGACATACTCAAGGCTGCAAAAAAATTAAAAATCGTCGGCCGGGCCGGTGTAGGAGTCGATAATATTGATATCGATGCCGCCACACAGTCAGGCGTACTGGTGATGAATACCCCCAATGGCAATACCATCTCAACCGCTGAACATACGTGCGGGATGATGTTAGCCCTGGCTCGTAATATACCCGTTGCTGTCAGCACTGTTAAGAATGGCGGATGGGACCGGAAAAAATATATGGGAACCGAACTTCATGGCAAGAACCTTGGTATTGTAGGCCTTGGTAAAATCGGCTCTGAAGTTGCCGCCCGCATGCAGGCCTTTGGCATGAATATATTAGCCTTCGATCCCTTCACTACCCATGAAAAAGCCAGTGAAATTGGTGTGGAATTGGTAGAGTTGGATGATTTGTTGTCGAAATCAGATTTTCTGACTGTTCACACTCCTCTTACCGATAAAACGAAAGATCTCATCTCAAAGAAAAATGCCCAAAAGCTTAAGAAAGGTATACGTCTCATTAATTGTGCCCGGGGGGGTATCTATAATGAAGAAGACATGAAAGAACTTCTTGAGAACGGGACAATTGCCGGTCTTGCTGTTGATGTTTATACACAAGAACCACCAAGTGAAACCTTTCTGGAAATCCTTAAAATGCCGAATGTTGTATGTACTCCACACCTTGGAGCATCAACCGAAGAAGCACAGGAAAAAGTAGCAGAGCAAGTAGCTCAACAGATAGCTGACGGTTTGGAGAAGAAAAGTTATAAAGGCAGCCTTAATGGCAAGTCGATTGCATTGAGTACCAATAAGGAAGTACAGCCTTATCTGAACCTTGCCGAACAACTGGGACAATTTGCCGCACAGGTCTCTCCGAAACATTCCAGTAAGCTTTCCATTGAATACACCGGTAAATGTACGCAATATTCAGATGTACTGACCGACTCATTATTGAAGGGATATCTTCAAAACGAGGTCGATGAAGCCATCAATTTGATTAATGCCCGTTTTCTTGCGGATAATAAGGGCCTTAATATTGAGGAGACTGTGACAACAGCTTCCAAAACCTATTCCGATCTCATCACTGTATCATTTGAAAACGGATCATACCATAAAATTTCCGCTACTTTATTTGGAGGTGATGATTTCCGTATTGTCAATATCGATGAATTCAGCATCGAAATACGTTTGGAAGGCAACATATTACTATATCGTAATATTGACAAACCAGGGATGTTATCCACCGTAAGTACTACGCTTGCCAATGAACAAATTAATATTGCTTCTTTGAGCCTGGGCAGAAATAAAAAAGGTACCAATGCCATTACTGCCATTGCAGTTGATCAACCGTTAAGTGACGATCATTTGAAACCTATCCAGGAACTCGACGGTGTTAAAGAAGTGCGGTATATAAACCTGAATTAATGTAATCGTTTTTCATAATACAAGGCTGTAACCTGTTTGGGTTTCAGCCTTGTATTGATATCTATAAATCATTTTTTTCAAGCCACTCATAGAATTTTTGTACAGCTTGTCCCCTGTGGCTGATGCGATTCTTTTCCTCCTGATCTAATTCAGCAAAAGTTAGTTCATATCCTTCCGGCTTAAACACCGGATCGTATCCGAATCCATTTTCACCTTTGGGGCGATTGATTATGAATCCCTTACAAACTCCCTCAAAATATTCTACTGAACCCTCACGTATAAAAGCAATTACTGTCCGGAACCGGGCTTTACGCTGATTTTCATCCTTGAAGCGGGACATTTCTCTCAACAGTTTTCGTACGTTATCTTCGTAGGTAACATCTTCGCCCGCATATCGTGCGGAATAAACACCGGGCCTCATATCCAAGGCTTCCACTTCCAGACCGGTGTCATCAGCCAGTGACGGTAAACCGGTTTCACTAGCAACATATCGGGCTTTTTTTAATGCATTCTCCTGCAATGTCGTACCATCTTCGATAACCTCTTTTAAACCTGGGAAATCAGCCGCCGACATGAGTTCAATATCCAGTGGTTTAAGAATCTGTCTCAGCTCTTCGATTTTATGAGGATTTCGGGATGCCAGTACGATTTTTTTCATTCCGGGGCCAAAGTTTATAATAGAGGTTAATACCGCTGCCGATAGTAAGTAAACCGTTCAACACAGCAAATACAATGTCGTTTTGTAAAATTGCATATAATGTCAGAATTCCACTCGATGTTACATATAGAATTACGAATAACAGGTTTACCGGTGTTCTACCTTCTCTGATGGTCTCCCATGTTTGGGGCACCCATGCGCCAAGAAGCAGTGCTAACCCCACCCAACCAATAATTTGTATCATATTACTTGTTTAAATGTATTCAGGAATCTCACTCAATCTACGAAATTCAAGATACCTCTCATTGATCTCATCCGATGTTAATTTCTTAAGCCGGCCGGTTCCGAATTCTTCTACACAGTAACTGGCCATCACGGAACCAAAAATAACAGCCCTTCTCATATTATCATCCGATAACTCATTTGTATAAGCTAACCAGCCGATAAATCCTCCAAGGAACGTATCACCCGCTCCTGTGGGATCATAAATATCTACAATTGGATATGCCGGCGCTGAAAAGATACTTGAATCAGTGAACAACATAGCTCCATGCTCACCTTTCTTAATAATGAGTGTATCCGGACCCATCTCCCTGATTATTTCAGCGGATTTGATCAGGTTCGGATTGTCAGCCAGTTCACGCGCTTCCGAATCGTTGATAATCAATACGTCGACTCTTTTTAAGGTCTCTATCAGAGCATCCTTAGCACCCTCAATCCAAAAGTTCATGGTATCACAAACTACCAGATCCGGATTATTCACCTGATCCAGCACTTTCATCTGTAACTCGGGGGCGATGTTACCCAGACAAACATACTTGCTATCGACATATGATTCCGGAATTACCGGTTTAAAATTCTCAAAGACGTTTAACTGGGTATCGAGTGTGTCACGTTTATTCAAATCAAAATGATATTTACCGGCCCAGTAAAAAGTCTTACCTCTTTTATCTACCTGCAGGCCTTCCAGGTCAATACTTTTCTCCTTTAGCAGATTAATATCATCTGAACTGAAATCATTACCTACGACACCCACCAGTTTTACAGGATCCGCAAAATAGCTTGATGCCAATGAAATATAGGTCGCTGATCCTCCAAGGGTCTTTTCAACTTTCCCGAAAGGGGTCTCTATTCCATCGTAAGCAACTGATCCAACAACTAAAACACTCATATACTCAATTTCTTTTTGATTTATTTATTCGATTCACGGTTTTTAATCTCCAAAAAGATTTCAAACGTTATAATATAACAATTCATTACCTTTTTAGTGCCGGTTAATAGTAATCAGTTAATGCAGTGTTTTAAAATTCTCACGATGGTATTTCAGACCATATACCATATGAATCAACATTACAGCATTTCCATTTCAAATTGAGTAATAAAAATACGTTATTTATAAAATGACAACAGAATGGATTTACAGCATATCGGGATTAATACTTTTTGCCATTTTACATTCATTTTTAGCAGGGCATTCTCTAAAAAGACGATTTTTCAACAGGTGGCCGAAGTTAAAGCCTTTTTATCGTGTGTTTTATAATCTTTTTTCACTTTTATATCTCGTTCTCTGGTTTATTTTTATTCCACCACCAGACATAAAGCTATATAGTATACCCATTCCTTATGCTTACATATTCATTCTCATTCAATTGATGAGTTTATATCTGATCCTTAAATCGGCACGGGAATTTGGCACGGCCCGATTTTTCGGTATCCCGCAAGTAAAAGCTTATTTTCGTTATGGTAAACTACCCGAATATTATGACGAAATGAGACGCGGAGAGTTAGTCACCAGGGGAATATACAAGTGGGTTCGCCATCCTCTTTATACTTTTAGCCTGCTATTATTAATATCCTCACCGGTAATGACCACACGTTTACTCGCCATAATCATATTTGGCATACTCTATTTTTACATCGGCTCGATTTACGAAGAAAGAAAGCTTATAGAACGTTTTGGTGAGTCATATAAAAAATATCAAAGAGACGTGCCGCGGCTGATCCCGTGGAAAATTCCTAAAAAATAATATTTATTAGTTGAAAGGATATTATTATCCGCCGACCTCTCTTAGAATAGTCACAATATCATTATAACCCCGTTGCTTGGCCCATATCAGTGCCGTCTCCCCGGTTTTATCCTTATGATTGACATCAGCCCCATTGCGTAACAAAATTCTTACTACATCGATATGATTTTTGGCTACAGCATACATCAATGGTGTTACTCCGGCATTATCCGATCCATTAATATCAGCGCCCGCTTCAATTAATATAGCCGTTATATTTGCATATCCTTTTAAAGCAGCCATATGTAAAGGGGTACCTCCCGTTTTAGTGGCAACATTAACATTCGCTCCCTCTTTAATCAGAATATTTACAGCCTTCAGGTTACCATCAAAGACAGCCCAGGTCAAAGCGGTGTTACCCGTATCGTTCTTATGACTGAGTTTTGCACCATCTTTAATCAGCAATCTGATTATAGATGGATCATTCTGAGCGGCAGCGTACATCAAAACGCTGGAACCCAGTTTATCCTGGGAATTAATATTGGCTCCGTTATTTATGGCATTCAATATCTGACGGTAATCTTTAACAGCTACCGCATGTAATAAACGGTTATTCAAATTTTGTGCCTGAACAACCGTTGTAAATATGGTCATACACATAAATAAATAAAAGAAGCCAACTGTTTTTTTGATTTTTCCCATATGCGGGAAACAATCAGCTTTCACCATTTTCATGAAAATTCATTGTAGCCTGATAATCGTGCAAATTTTATTAGATTAAAAAGGATAATATGTTATTGAAGGCATTACAAGAATTCATCACTTATTTTATTCTTTAATGGATACATTTTACAATTATTTGAAAATTAGGATAGACCAGGAATTGCCGGGACACCCGGCCCAGTTGAAAATGGCCCCTCAACCAAATGAAGGGCGGCGGACGCTTGCTCCCCCATCCGATGATGTAAAAATGAGTAGTGTTTTGATTTTACTTCATGACACTATCGAAGGCGGAAGAGAATTACTCCTTACTCTTCGTACAGAAAATCTTCCTACACACAAAGGCCAAATTAGCTTTCCCGGCGGCAGATCAATGGATGGAGAATTGGCTGTAGAAACGGCACTACGGGAAAGTGAAGAAGAGGTAGGTTTAAACACGTCTGAGATCCATATCCTGGGGATACTTACCGGACTTTACCTCTCCAATAGCAATAATTTTATATATCCTGTAGTCGGCTATATTGATCATCGCCCGAAATTAACGATCAACCCATACGAAGTTGCTGAAGCTTTTTTTGTAGATTTGGATACCCTGCTGAAATCCGATAATTTGAAAGTTGAGGAATGGACCATCAGGGATAAGAAATATAAAGTACCATATTGGGCGATTCATCCCGAAACACCCTTGTGGGGCGCAACAGCAATGATATTAAGTGAATTTCTGACACTCTATAAACAATTCAAACAGGAATATGAACCATCGTCGGATTCCTGATATGTATGATTATATTTCAAATCACTCATAACATACGTTCGGTTACCGCATTTTTAAGTAACGTGAGTTCGAGATAAGCCAGATACTGTTTGATTTTTTTTAAGACGTTTCAGCTTTCAGAACCCATGCTGCTAACCCCCGGATCTCCTCAAGTGGACTTTAATCTCCGCCTGAGTGGGATAAACACCGGGTATCGTAAGGGCGATATTTTGAGGGATTTCATTATATAGAGCTCACGTTAATTAATCATTGGAGCATCGTTGAAGCGTCACTTCCTATCTGCATACCAATAGCTACTCCCATACCTCCCAGTCCGGCAGCCACCCATATATGATCATCTATTTTTTTCAAGATGGGTGATTTGGTATCGGCAAAACCCATGATACCGGTCCATTCGTATTCCACATGCCAACCATCTTCCAGTTTCAATATATCATTGGCAAACCTGGTAAGCCATTTTTTGATTTTGGGATTAACTTCAAATGCACTCGATTCTTCCGCCTTTTTATCCATATTACGGGCGCCACCCAATAATATTCGATTACCGATATTTCGAAAATAGACAAACCCTTTGTCAAAGTGAAAAGTACCCTTCCATCGGCAATTCTTTAACTCATTGGTAACCATCACATAACCTCTTGCCGGCGAAATGTGTAAATCGGGCAGTAATAACCGTGTAAATCCATTGGAAGCAACAAGAATTTTCCCGGAATGTAACGTTACTGATTCACTGATTATGAGCCGGTTATCCGTCACTTTTTTAACCGGACAATTCCATCGAAATTCCACACCACTCTGTTCAACTTTTTCCAGTAGTGTCTTCATCATCAGGCCGGTATGGATAGCACCTTCCATCCTGTTTCTTATTGCAGGATAACCATTAACCTCACACGTCGAATAAACTTCATCCTCGTTAATGAGTTCCTTTAGCCAACCATTAAAACGATCAATATCAACTGTGGCTCTATCAAAATCCACCCGGTTTTCAAAGATCTCGTATCCGCCACACTGATCATATTCTATTTGATCATCACCCAGAACCGAACGCATTTTATGTAATCCATCAAAACGTGCTTTAATTCTCTTTTTAACGTCCGCTTCTGATTCTGTATTTAAATCATCCTGAATTTCCGTTACCGAGCCGAAACAGGCAAAGCCGGCATTACGCGTACTCGCACCTTCCGGGAAAAATCCCTTATCAACTACCATTACAGAACTCCCGGGGTGGGCAGTCTTGTAATAATAGGCGGCCGATAAACCTACGATTCCACCACCAACAACGACCAGATCATACTTGCGATGCAGAGCCGTAACTTCCCAATATGAAGGTGTAAAGGCCATTAATCGAGGTTGTATAATTCATTTATAAAATGCTTTGCTTCCGGTGTATATTCTTCCGGCGACCATCTGGCGAACTGTTTATCTTCCAGGGGATTATATGGACCTTTCTTGGATTCGAATATGACCGTATCCTTTTCAAGAACCACAAAACTATGCCATACATCCGGATCAATATCCAATACGGATTCAGTCAATGCGGTTGTCACGTAATAATCGTTCTTAACATTGCCATTGTTATCAAAAATAAAAAAACGCAAAGCCCCCTGTAATACAATGATACTCTCGCTGGCATCTTTTAACGGGTGCTTGTGGGGACGGATATAAGTACCCGGTTGTAAAAAATTTAGCATTCGTTGTACACGGGCATCCTGTTGCCGGTGTATGGGTAGGATGATACGTTTACGTTCACTCTTTCTCGATGCTTCGATGCCTTCTTTGATTATGTTGATATCCAAGGTAAAAACAGATCCTTTAATATTATCGAATGCCAGTTTCATTACTCATGATCATTATTTAAGACCAATGATGCCATTAATGCCGATCCTGTTTTCATGCATTCTTCATCGGCATTATACATCGGGTGATGCCAATTATATACCGCACCGCTCGATTCACTTCCACTGCCAAGGAAAAAGAACGCACCCGGAAAATGTTCCAGGTAAAAAGCAAAATCTTCTCCGGCCATGATGGGTTTCTCCAAATCGATAATAGCTTCATGGCCAAATACCTGTAAAGCTCTCAGTCGAATGTTCTCTACAGCCCACGGTGTGTTGATGACCGCCGGATATCCCTCATTAAAGTTATATTCATAAGAACCACCTGCCGCACTTGTAACACCTTCGACTATTTCTTTTATACGGTCTCTGATAAAATGAGCTGTTGAATCGCTAAAAGTGCGAACGGTACCCCATATTTTTACTTCCTCCGGAATAATATTATGAGCTGTTCCACCCTCAATACGCCCAATAGTAACAACGGCCGGTTCATTAGGATCAATGTTACGGCTGACAATACTTTGAATCGTAGTAACAACCTGAGCAGCTGTAACAATGGGATCTACCGCTTTATGTGGGTAGGCGGCATGTCCACCGAGTCCTTTTACGGTTATTTCAAACTCATCCGGGCGCGCCATAAACGGACCGGGACGAATACCGATCTGCCCGGGATTGAAACGAGGGTCGGTATGCAGGCCATAAATTTCTGTCACGCCCAAATCCTGTAATATTCCATTTTCACACAACAGTCGCCCACCACCCGGTAATTTTTCTTCGGCGGCCTGAAATATCAAGACAACGCGCCCTTTAATCTGAGATTTATTATCAGCCAAAATTCGCGCGGTTCCAAGTAAATTTGAAGTATGCACATCATGTCCGCAGCAATGAGCCACACCCGGATTCTGTGAAATAAATTCCTTTTTATGCTCTCCGATTTCCGTAATGGGTAAAGCATCAATATCAGCGCGTAAAGCAATAACCCTGTCTGAATCAATATCACCGTCCAAAATAGCGACACACCCCGTTTCCAGGGGACGTTTTACATCATAACCCAACTTTTCCAGCCTCTCTACGATGTATTCCGTCGTTTCATACTCTTTATAACTCAACTCGGGATGCCGATGAAGATGGCGGCGTGTTTCCACCATTTCAGGATAATATTTTTCAACCAGTTTTTTTATTTCATTAGTGTCCATGCAATACACCAGGGTTAATTTCTTGAAATTGAATGCGTTTGTAGATTGGGAAGAGCTACCTGCTATCGTTAGAAGAACGTAATATAATAAATAACATTGTAAATCTCGGAATAAACCGGGAATTTATGGTTAGTATCGGCTTTGGGTTAAAAGAAATCGATAATTAGCATGATATTCGGATTAATAAATCTGAAACTAATGAAGATTAAAATCTCTTATCATCTGCATTCAACAGATGATCAATTATCTACATTTGAAACCTTTATTCCGTAATATCGTATTAATCAACTACGTTTAGTATTATTATCATACATAAAACACCATTTTTATGAAATCGAACAACTTCAGCTGGGAAATTGTATTAGCCGGTATCATTTTAACCGTTATCGCCATTTATTTTACGAGTACCGGCGGAATATCCAATTCATCGGAGCCAGGCAAGGTAGATTCGAAGCCAACCGTATCACATGATGCTTCTGATATTGTCATCAAATCCGGTAAGCTGGCAGATTTAAAGAAACTGGACACCCTTACCCGTAAAAAGAATATCGACAGCCTCGTCATTGATTTACCAAATTTAAACAAGACCATCAAAATCAGGCGATCTGTTACACAGGGCGATTCTTCGGACGACGTATCAGCTAAAATTGCTGCTGCCATCGGTCATCTGAATGACATAGTGAATAAACAGATTTCGGTTGCTTTTGATAATAATACCATGTTTTTACGTTCCGGGGATATCGGAAATGTCATCCATACTCGTACTATCACCGCAGCCGGTATTCGCAGTGTCTCACTTCATACATCAGGTGGAAGTATAAAAACCGAGGGGTATGAAGGGAAGAATATTGTAGTGACAGTTACTACGGATAAAGGCACCTCCAAAAGCCAGTTTGATAAAGAGTTCGATGTGCGATACTCCAATAATAATGGAATATACAGCGTAACCATCCATAGGAAAGATTCCGGCTTCCATCTTTTTAATTTCTTCAGCGGCAGTACGAAACCGGCAAATATCATCGTCAAAGTCCCACGGAATTTACAGATAACAAGCACATCCAGTGGGGGTTACCTGAGTGCCTCGAATATTAATAATGATATCAATTTAAAAACCTCCGGCGGGATCATCGAACTGCATGATATCAAAGGCAATGTCACGGCAAGAACCTCCGGCGGGATCATTCGGGCAGATCATCTCGCCGGGAAGATCAATCTTCATACCTCCGGCGGCAGTATTCATGCGTCCGATATAAATGGGGAACTGGATTCTTCAACCAGCGGAGGTAACATAGACCTGACAAAGGCGTCGGGAAAGATCAGTGCCAGAACATCGGCTGGAAATATTACCGCCGATTTAACCGATCTGACGGATAATGTACGTCTTCATACTTCTGCCGGTAATATTCATATCAAAATACCTTCCAAAGCGGGTGTGAATCTTGATCTGAATGCTACGCGCATCCATGTAAATGATAATATGGCCGTTGACGGGACTGTAAGTCAGGGAACGGTAAGAGGTAAATTAAACGGCGGCGGGAAAGTAACCATTACCGCAAACACCTCTATCGGAAGGGTAACTGTTAACTGATTGTACATTCCATGGATTTACACATCAGATCTACGAGAGACGGATCCCATACCATCTACTCGGAGCACTTCGATCAACACTATCACAATCCCAATGGTGCCATCAGTGAAAGCAGGCAGGTTTTCTTTGAACCGGCAAAAATTGTCGAAAAATTAAAAACCAGGCCATCCCTTAATATACTTGAAATCGGATTTGGTACCGGACTGAACCTATTATTATTAGCAGATCTGATGATACCTTCACCGCGTTGTGCAAAGGTGATTTATCAATCCGTGGAAGCCTATCCTATTACATCCGATATTGCACAAAAATTGAATTATTGCAATGAGATTGGAAATTCTGAACTCAAGGGTTTCTTACCTGAGATATTCAATCACCTTACACCGGGAAAGAATAGTTTCCAACCCATTACTAACCTTGAAGTTCGGATTTTTTATGGTTTGTTTGAAGATATGAATTCAGACGATTTTAAAGCTGATGTAATATTTTTCGATGCTTTCTCCCCAAATGTCAATCCGGATCTGTGGACTGATACGGTTTTCAGAACACTAAAACAATCAGCTATGGAAGATGTTGTTATGACGACCTATTGTGCCGCAACGCGTGCCCGGGCGGCTATGGCATCGGCCGGTTGGTTTGTTGCACGTGCACCCGGAGCATTAGGCAAACGTGAAATGACGATAGCCGCATTAACACCGGAACCGTTAAAGGATTACAAAAGAGTTAACGAACAACGCCTGGCTGAACGGTATAATTCCGGTGATTTCAACTCCTGACGGATTCATCAGAACCGTTGCTATAATTTTGCATCTCTGCAATAAGCCTTCCCAAAAATTTCTTACGATAGATTTTCTCTATATGCTCCATATCCGCAATGACTACCAATTTATCTCTGCTTCGGGAAAAAGCTACATTTAATAGTCGGGGTACACTAAGCCCATTCTTTTTTTCATCAAAGGGCCGCACCGAATAATGTCTTTTTCGTCCATTCTGCATCTCCCCGGACATCACCGTATCAAATATGATCACCTGTTTTTCACGACCCTGGAACGTATGGATCGTCCCCACTTCCACTTCCCTGAATCCCGCTTTCCAGAGATACCCCCGTAAATCATAGACCGTACTTCGAAACGGAACCATGATGCCGATTTCCTTTTGTGGAACCAGCAATTGCGTAACCAGTTTTTTAACCATCTCCTGGATAAGCCGCATATGAACTTCATTTAAAGGCTGAAATCCACGATCAGAACTTTTTTTTGTAAGAACCGGGTTATATGGCGAACTGTCGTACACGGCAATAGAACGATTATTCCCATTTTTCGTTTTCCTGTTTTTCTTATCCGGTTTAACGGTTTTTAGCCTGCCTTCATAAAAGACTTTGCTAATGACATCAGCCAGATCCTCATTCAAGCGATATTGCGTATCAAAAAAACTTGTAAACCCCGGATTTTCATCATGCCAGCGAAACAGATCTTCCGTCGTTTTAGCCCCTGAAACAAACGCGAAAATATCCATTTCCAGGAAATCTTTGGCTTTAAAATCGTTCGTTGTAGCAATAGGCGGCAGCTGCATCGGATCACCGACAACCACGATATGACCCGCAGCCTTCGATGCAAGAACTAACAAATAGGGCAGGTTGGCCATGGAAGCCTCATCAATGACTACCGCATCAAATTTCAAATCATTAAACAGATCAGACGTACAAACCCGGGCGAGCGTTGTACACACCAACTTCTTACGATCAAGCTCTATGAGTTCATTAACGTGTATCATACTGTCTATACGGTCTTCCAAAGCGGCCTCCCCCCCGTATTGATCTACTTTATCGGCTAACATTTCAAGCCGCGTATCCAATTCTCCGGGTAGACTTTGCCCGTCGTTCAATAATTTTTCAGCCTCACCCTGCAACTTGCGGTACTCCGACAACGTCTGCTGTAATTGAGCTGCCTTTTCCTTTTGCTGACGCGATTTCTTTTCAATCTGGTTATCGAAGAGAATATCATTGAGCAATTGATTTTCCAATACCACTTCACCGAATCGTGAAATATCCTTGAAACGATTCTTCTCACCGAGTTTATCAAGTGCATCGGTCACACTCAAAGTACCCACATCCACGGCGCGATTGGTATTTGAAGCAAACAGGACTTTCTTATCGTACAGAAGATAATTGGCAATGATATACCCAAGCGTTGACGTTTTCCCGGTACCGGGGGGCCCCCAGATATAAGTAACTTTATTATTGATGGCCTTTTCAACGGCCTCATTTTGAGCTGGATTTCTTTGTCCGTCGGCATACGCTTCATTGATCAACTCACCTACCGCATCAATCTCATTAGGAGAAAACAAAGCTGTTATGAATTCCTTTTCTTTCTTGCTCACACCCGATTTCAACCTAAACAATTCAGCTTCAACTTTACGAAGTATAAAATCATTCTCCCACTCCAGCTCCACTTCTGCAATCTTTTTTCCCTGATCTTCAGGAAAACTCAGTATTACCGTTTCATCTTTAAAATCAACCAGACCGGACTCATAAGACTTGCCATTAATCGTCGCTTTGAAGACTTCTGCGAATCGTAAAGCTTTATTATTCGATTCAAATTCATAGTGATATTCATCAGAAAGTTTTGAATGTACAACGATGCCCTGATGCAAAACATCTTTAGCCGGTTTTTCAAGAACGGCTTCAATTTCCTTTTCTGTGGCTTCAAGTGCTTTTTCTAATAGATCGTCGAGTTGCAAGAGCTGAATTTATGGTCTTTGTTAAAGATTACTTATGTATAGATACGGTATCATTACAGATCTTACAAAATACAATAGATTTTGAACGCCATTCCACTTTTTATTGATAAAAATTCAAATAACAGACTTGCATTGAAAGTCGTTGTAAACATTAAAACAATCAATTTTCCTTAGACTGGACACAGAGTCTCGTATCGAGATACTTCATTTCAAACTGATTGAGAGAACATACTGTTTATTGTTACCTGATCATTGATCACTGAATCAATGTCCGCCATTAAACAGGCTTTTCAACTTATTTTTAACCGCATTCTTCAGGTAATCATCAAGAAGCTTTTTCACGACATCCTTGTTAATCCCCACCTTCGGATGATCCGAAGTCCCTTTTACAGCAACAGGTACAGCCAGGGATTTGTCATCCTGGGTCAGGGCCATCACAACCTGCTTCCCTACTACTTTAGCCAGTTTGGGACCATATCGTGCCGGTAAATAGACGGTAAGATTATAATCAATCTTATCTGTGATCAAGTTCTGAGTGCCATGTAATGATAATCCGGTATCTTTACTGTACAGTTTGAAATTTTTAAGCGTTAAAATACCATTATCGATTGTATAATCCGCTTTCCAGTCATCCAGCACTACATCCTTAAGTTGCGGTTCATTTAATAACTGGGCCAGGGAAACCTGAACCGGGTTATTTTTTAATCGTAAATGTTTCGTACCAAAACTACCTTTAGCTTTGGTCGATTTTATAACCGGATCAAGATATTTATTAAGATCGGTCTCATATGTCGTATTAGCACTGAACTTACCGGTGATATACTTATAGAATTTATTTTTCTTACCGAATACAGGGTACTCCTTGAAGAATTTTTCAGCTCTCAGGCTATCCATCTTACCCTTAAACTGTATGTGTGTATTATTGGGATCAGGCACCATCCAACTGAATGATCCGTCGACCTCCCCTCCAAAAAGATGTACCGCGCCTTTAGTCATTTCAACCATTTCGGGAGTCGTTCTGGCTGTAACCTGCATTTTCGTCATCTTTACTCCCAACACTATCATCGAATCAATATTGGCGTGAACAGAACTATTTAAATAGGGAAGATTAACCGGTACGGCAGATGTATCACTCTCTTGATTGGAACTCCAATTCATTAGCTGATCGACATCAAGAAAATGACTGTTGTAACTACCGGTCAAAGTTGCAGGATTCTTCCTCTTGGATTTTTTGACGACCATGGCCATATAATTCTTTAGTGATCCATCTATTTTAAAATCGGAATCACCGAGCAACATACTCATATTCCCCAAATCAACTGACGACTGGCTGAAATTGAGTTTCACATTCAGGTTTTTGATAGGCCTGGGAAGCGAATCACTTTCCACATTTACATTTTTTAATACCAAACCACCGTCGAATTTTAAAGCTTGTGTATCCTTTACAGGACCTTTAACCGTAAGGTTGGCATTGGCTGTTCCATTTAATTTCTTGACATATTTTTTGATATCGTAATAATTGCCAACCTCATTCAGCCTGACATTCGAATTGATCGATAGATTAATATCCGGACTTTTAGCCAGGTAATTACTGACTGTTCCCGAAGCCTTAAGCGTATTACTCCCGGATCTGAGCGAGGCCCGTTTTATGAGAATACGATTATCACTTATATTCGATTGCAGGGTAATACCTTCTATCTTTTGTCCGCCAAAACGACTGGTTTTAATGTAACCATTCGCAAGCGATATCTGACCTGTCCCACGTGTATTTTTCAGATCATTAGCTTTACCTTTGATATTCACATTAGCTGTCAAATCACCTTTCATGTCCAGCGTATCAGGATCTATCGGATAAAAATCCTTGATAGTGGCAAGGTCTGCTTTGACATTGGCATTAATATCAAAACCCCGGCTCTTTTCATTCATAGGTTGCGTAATAACTCCATTGAGAGTTAAACTGTTACCGGCTGCATCGGCAGTAAATTTTTGAATATGAACGCGATTTTGATTGGCCTGCAGGAATACATTTATATTCTCAAAGGGTTTTTGAGCCTGCTTGTATTTCATAAAACCATTTTTGACAGTCATATCCGCTGTGAAAGCCGCCTTTTCAGGTTTGTCACGGTCACCACTAGCTTCAGCCTTTAGATGCATCTTACCCTTCAGCGATTCCACACCAAGATCCTTAAGCGAATAAAAACGGTTAACGGTTCCTAAATCCGCATCGGCAGTAATATTCAGGTTAAATTTACCGTTGTCTTTAAGCGGGTTTGACAATTTACCGCTGGCATCCAATGTGTTGCTTCCGGCTTGTGCTTTCAATTCCTTAAGTTGCACTACCTTATTATTCGCACTGAGATCTATTGCAATATTTTGGATCGGTTCCGGTAATTGCGGATTCTTGACATAACCATTTTTCACAATCATCTTCATCTGAAAAGCGGGTATCTTGTCACCGCCAACAACACCCTTAATATTTCCATTTAGTGTCAAAGCGCCCTTCGTTTCCAATCCTTTGATCTTCTCCTGATAAGCATCCGGCACCAATTTCAACAGGGCACCGAAATTATCCGAACTGGACTGGAAACTGAGATCGACATTCGGTGTGTCGGCACTCCATTTTTTTATCTGACCGGTTACATCAAGTGCCAGGCCCCGAATGGAAAGCTGGCCTTTTTTCAAATCCAGCACTTCGTTATTCATATCTACCGTCGACTCCTGAGTCATATTCAACGGAAGACTGCTTAAGTATTTATTGCCACCCTTGGTAACACTTAAACCACCAATCGACATATCCACGGTACTATGTATCAAATCGGCATAATGAAGTGAAATATCCGTATTCAGATTAAAAACCCAAACCGTTGTTGTATCCTTAAAATTAAAATATCCTATATTGGCATTCTCAATTCGAAAGTCTTTTACATTAATAACCGGAAGGGAAGTTGTTGAACCCTGTGAGGCCTGTTTTGGTTCACTTTTGAATTGTTTTTGCAACTCATCCAGGTTTGTAGATCCGTTTTTATAAATCGTGTAGATAAAATGTGGCTTTACCAGTGTAATATTTGATATACTGATGTTCTTCGAGAGTAATGGCAGTAATTTTACGCCAACAACCAATTGATCAAAAGATGCCAGCGTATCCTTGTTATCATCCGGTATTACCATGTGATCCACGACGAGCCCGATATTTGGGAATGACCGTAGTACTGAAAAAGACAGATCTTTAACCTGTACCTCACGTCCAAGCGCCTGATCCACTTTTGGCAGAATCATCGACTTAAGCCGCTGACTATTAAAATAAAGATGTAATCCTCCGATGATCAGAAGTAGCAAAACGACAATAGAGCCCAGAATTTTCAGAAATGTTTTCATAATGATAAACAGAATATTGATTATAACCGCTTAACTATTAACAGGATACAATAAAATATATAATTATGCCCGGATTTTTAAAGTACTTATTTATTGATCCCAAAGTTCTGCACGTATAATGTTACTGCTATGTTCAGCGATATGATAGTATAGGTTTAAACGTCTCTTATCCGGAAGTAACTTCTCGACCAGTGTTGCACTTGCCGGTGTATATAATATAAGATCGACATCCCGCACGAATAAAGGAAGGGATTTGCCGTAAACGGAACCGGCGATTATAGAACCACTGAATTTCAGACTTAATTTCAGCTCATCTACTAAAATTGGTATGGTCTCCTCCTGTGCTGTAACTAATCCAAGTGTTTCCATGCCGGCCCTTTCCACAATATCTATCAACAGTTCGGTATTAAACGTATAAAGAATAGGTAACATCAGGATTTCACTGCTGATCTGCTCTTTTACCTGCTGATAATAGGGTATAGGGACAAATAAGGCATCAAAATTAACCGCTTTTTCAATTTGATTGATCGTTAGTGTGGAACTCTTAACCCCAACCTGTGATTTAATAGCCTCAGATAACATCTCGGCATGTTCTCTTGTAGCTCCGATGCTGGCACATGATTGTAATCGCTCCGGCCACTCGAGAAAACCCAACTGCTCTTCAAAAACTTCCTCTACCTCCTCTTCACTAAGGCCATACCCGATTAATTCTTCCAGTACAGTACGCATGCGTTCCGAACCAATTTCAAGGCGCTCGGTTTTGTCCATTTTGGATGTTTGCCGTGCCACAACGAAACCACGTCCCTGTTCACCTCTGAGAATCCCCTCTTCTTCCAACATCTTGTAAGCTTTGTGAATCGTGTGGAAACTTACATTCAGCTGTTTGCCAAGCGAACGGGTAGACGGCAATAACTCATTGACCTGGAATTGTTTGGTTGCGATCAGCAGGCGTATTCTATCGGCTATGTATTTGGCATTTGTTGGTCCCATAAGGAGCAATATAATGGCAGCAGGTTATAAAAGCATTTTTTTGAAGATGGAAAACAGACGACAGACGACTGACGTCATCATGTTGGTATATTACAATAACGCACCAGTTTGGCGGCACGTTAACCCACCCCTACTCCCCTCCCAAGAGGGGAAAACATAAATAAACCCGGAGGGTTTATTTATATTGTTCATTGCTAATTGCTAATTGTTCATTGCTAATTGCTAATTGTTCACTGCTAATTGCTAATTGTTCACTGTTATACTTTGTGCCTTTGAAAAAAATAAGAAGTAAACGTAATGCATAATAAACGCTTAACAATTGGAATTCTTTACGATCGACCCGATGATTACCCCGAGGTAATAGGGCCGGCGGACCGTTTTGCCGAGTTTGAACCTGAATCGACCATTGAAGCGATGGAAGCGACTATTCAATATCTCGGACATGATGCTTTGCGAATCGGTGCTCCTAAAGAAATGTTATTAAATCGACCGGAAGTGGATCTGATATGGAATATCGCCGAAGGACACACGACTCGAAACCGGGAGGCATGGGCCCCTGTATTATGTGAGATGTATCGCATACCTTGTTTAGGAAGTGATGCCGCAACACTCAGTTTATCTCTTGATAAAGTGATGACCAAACAACTATGTCTATCG